>NZ_JBOZRT010000085.1:0-56600 GCF_050789165.1 Azospirillum sp. | reverse complement strand
CGGCGTGCGGGCTGGCGGGCTCGGCCGACCTGCCGGGCACGGTGCTGCCGCACATCCTGCGCAGCGTCACGCTGCTCGGCATCGATTCGGTGGCGGCGCCGCAGGACCGGCGCGCCGTCGCCTGGGCGCGGCTGGCGCGCGACCTGGACAAGGCCGCGCTGAAGGCGATGTACGAGGTGCAGCCGTTCGAAGCGCTGCCGGAGCTGGCGGAAAAGATCCTCGCCGGGCAGATCCGCGGGCGCGTGGTGCTCAGCCTCGGCGGCTAGGCCCCTTTTCCGCGGGCTGGCGACGACGGGCGCCGCGTGCCTCAACCAGCACGCTTCGCCCGGCGCTCCAGGGCTTCGCGGTACTGCTCCCGCGTATAGCCGACCAGATCGTTGAGCGCGCGCTCTCCCGCATCGGCGTCACGGCGGGCCACGGCGGACAGGATGCGCTCGTGGAAACCGATGATCGATTGGCGGTCGCGGACCCGATAGATGATCATGTTGCTGACCGGCTGCAGCGCCTCCACGAGGGCGTGCATCAGGAAGCGGAGGATCGGATTGCCGCTCGCATCGACGAGCGCGCGGTGGAAGCGGACGTCGGACGCGCAGAACTCCTCGTCCGTCAGAAGCGTGTCGCGCTGGGTTGTGAGCTCGCGCTGCATGACCTCGAGTTGCTCGTCCGTGCGGTGCACCGTCGCCAGCCGGCAGCACACGCCTTCCAGCTCCAGGCGTGCCGTGGCCATGTCGTCAAGGCTGAACTCGCCGACCGCGACCATGAGCGTCGTCGCGTTGGCGAGCGACTGAGCGGCCTCGTCCGGCGCCGGGCTCGCGACAAAGTTCCCGCCGGTCGGCCCGCGCCGAGAGCGGATCAGATGCTGGGCCGCCAGCCGCTTCAGCGCTTCGCGCACGGTCGGCCGCGAGACCTTGAAGCGATGGGCCAGCTCCTCCTCGGTGGGAAGGCGCGAGTCCACCTGGAGCCGGCCATCGATAATGGCCGCGCGAATGCTCTCGGCGATTTGCTTCGCAGCGCTGACCGTTACAACGTTTCCGAACTCAACCGTCATTCCCACACGCGCTCCGCGTTCCGCGTTTCATGTCCACCGCACCTTAGCACAAAACACAGGCAGGGAGCCCGCGTAAAGTCATCTGTTTATTTGTTTTACAAAAAGCCGATCGGGCGCGGCGGGCAAGGGCGCATCCACAAACCCGCACAGCGGACCCGGCTGTCCGGCGGCGATCATCGACGAGGCGGCATGGCCATGCCACGCGCTGCGTCAGCCCGAGCCAAAACGATAGAGCAAGGCATTGCCAACTGCATCGATACAGCTTATCGTCGGCACAAAGCTGGCGCTAAGGTCCAGCGCTCTGCGCATTCAGCCCGCACAAGACGGGTGGTGGCGTCAGAAGGAGGAAACGATGACACTGTATCGTAGCAGGGCATTCCTGCTCGATCACATCCGCCACATCCTGGCGTTCTACGACGACCACGCCTTCGATCCGGCCGGCGGCTTCTTCCAGTGCCTGATGCGGGACGGACGGGTGTTCGACCCGGCGACGCGCTCGCTGGTCGGCTCTTCCCGCGTCGTCTTCAACTACGCGCTGGCCTGGCGCCAGTTCGGCGAGGAGCGGCACCACCGTTCCATGCTGCACGCGCTCGCCGACCTGCGGCAGCGCCATTTCGACCCGAAGACGGGGCGATACGCCTGGCGTGTCGTCGGCGACCATATAGCCGACGCGAGCGACATCTGCTACGGCCTCGCCTTCGTGCTGCTCGCCTACGCGCAGGCCCATCGTGCCGGCGTCGAGGAGGCGCGGTCCTGGATCTATGAGACGCGCGATCTGCTGGAACGCCGCTTCTGGCTGCCGGCCGACGGCCTCTACGCGAGCGAGGCCGACGCCGACGGCGTCGTCAGCGGCTATCGCGGCCAGAACGACAACATGCACGCCTGCGAGGCGATGATCGCCGCGTACGAGGCGACGGGCGATGCCTGGTTCCTCGAACGCGCCGCCGGCATCGCGCGGGCGATGACGGTCAGCCTCGCGGAGGCGACCGGCGGCGCCGTCTGGGAGCACTTCCACGCCGACTGGAGCCCCGACCTCGAGTACGGCCGTGGCGACACCTCGAACCACATCCGGCCCTGGGGCGTGCAGACCGGCCACCAGACGGAATGGGCGAAGCTGTTGCTGATCCTGGATCGTCACGCGCCGGAGCCGTGGCGCCTGCCGCGGGCGCGGGCGCTCTTCGACCGGGCGATGGCGCTTGGGTGGGATGCCGAGCATGGCGGCCTGATCTACGGCTACGATCTTTCCGGGACGCCGTGCGACCGCGACAAGTATTTCTGGGTCCAGGCCGAGTCGATCGCGGCTGCCGCGCTGCTGGCTTCGGCGTCCGGCGACGAACGCTACTGGGAACACTACGATCGCCTGTGGTCCTACGCGGACAAGTATTTCGTCGATCACGCCTACGGTGCCTGGTACAGGATCCTGACGCCGGACAACAAGCGCTATGACGACAGGAAATCATACAGCAACAAGATGGACTATCACACGATGGGCGCCTGCTACGAAGTCCTGAACGTCGTGTGACGAGGTTGCGGTGCGGGCCGCCTGCAGGGGGCTCGCACAAACGAGGACTTCGCTAAGAGACAGCAATAAGGGGGGTAAGAGATCATGACCATCAAGTTGGCAGCATCGGCAGCCGCCTTCGCGATCGCCACGGTGATCGCCGTCGCCACGCCCGTCCGGGCGCAGACGTACACGTTGAACGTCAGCACTTCGCAGGTCGCCGACGACCCGATGTTCAAGGGTCTGCTGGAGTTCAAGAAGAACGTCGAGGCCCGGTCGGGCGGCAAGATCGCCGTGAAGGCGTTCCCGGCCTCGCAGCTCGGTTCCGACGAGGACATCATCGAGCAGATCCGTGCCGGCTCCGGCGTGGCCCTCGTCACCGACGGCGCCCGCATGGAGCCCTACGTCAAGGAATTCGGCATCCTCACCGCGCCCTACATCGTCGACAGCTTCGCCGACATGCGCAAGTTCTCGATGTCGCCGCTGTTCGCCGAGTGGAACAAGAAGCTGCACGCGACGGCCGGCTTCGAGGTCCTGTCGTTCAACTGGTACCAGGGCGAGCGCAATCTGGTCACCAACAAGCCGGTCAAGACGCCCGCCGACATGGCCGGCGTCCGCATGCGCACGCCCGGCGCGCCGATGTGGATCGAGACCGGCCGCGCGCTCGGCGCCACGCCGACGCCGCTCCCCTGGTCGGAGGCCTATTCGGCGCTCTCGATGAAGGCCATCGACGCCGTCGAGGTGCAGCATCCCTCCCTCTGGGGGTCGCGCCTCTATGAGGTGACCAAATACGTCACCAAGACGCGGCACATCCAGCTCGTCACCGGCCTGATCTGCTCGGCGGCCTGGTTCGACAAGCTGCCGGCCGATCTGCAGAAGATCGTTTCCGAGGAAGCGGTGAAGGCGGGCGACTACGCCTCCAAGCTGACCATCGACTCGCTCGACCAGATCGAGAAGGACCTCAAGGGCAAGGGGATGACGATCACCGAGGTCGACCTGAAGCCGTTCAAGGACGCCTCGCAGGCCGTCTACGACAAGTTCGGCTACAACGACCTGCGCAAGAAGGTCGCCGAGACCATCGCCCAGTAACGCTGGCGGGCGCCGCTCCATCGGCCCGGTCGCGCCGGGGCAGGCGGAGCGGCGCCCTCCGCGCCGTTCCACTTGGCTCCTGGGGATTCCCATGCGCAAAGCGCTCTATGCGATCGAAGAAACTCTTGCCATGGTGCTGTTCGCGGGAACGGTGCTGCTGGTGTTCGTCGGTGCGGTCGGCCGCACCGCCGGCGTGCCGCAGATCTGGTCCGTCGACCTGGCGCAGGCGCTGTTCGCCTGGTCCTGCGTGTTCGGCGCCGACATCGCGCTCAAGAACCGCGGCCACATCGTCATCGACATTCTCGTGCGCACGATTCCGGCGGCCGGACAGACGGTGCTGTCCCATCTCTGGCAGATCGTGATCGCGATCTTCCTCGGAATCCTCGTCTACCTCGGCGTGAAGCTGACGCTGGTCAACACGCAGCGCGTGATCGGCGACCTCGGCATCAGCTACGCCTGGGTCACCGCCTCGATACCGGTCGGCGCGGCGCTCATGCTCGTGACGACGCTGATCCGGATCGGCGACCTCATCCGCGGCCTTGAGCCCACCACCATCCAGGGCCACGACGGAGAAGCGCTGTGACCGGTATCCTGACCCTTCTCTTCCTTGGACTGATGTTCCTGGGCATGCCGGTCGCCTTCGCCATCGGCGTCGCCTTCATGATGTTCTATCTGTTTGGCCCGGCGCCGGCGATGATCTCGGTGCAGAAGATCGTCGGCGCGACGCAGTCCTTCCCGCTGCTGGCGGTCCCGCTGTTCATCCTCGCCGGCCACCTGATGAACCATTCCGGCATCACCGAACGGCTTATCAGGCTGTCGACGGTGCTGACCGGGTGGATCAGCGGTGGCCTCGCCCACGTGGCGATCATGCTGTCGGCGCTGATGGGGGGCGTGTCCGGCTCGGCGGTCGCCGACGCCGCCATGGAAGCCCGCGTGCTCGGGCCGTCCATGCTGAAGTCGGGTCTGTCCAAGGGCTATGCCTGCGCGGCGATGTCGGTCGGCTCGCTGATCACGGCGACCATCCCGCCGAGCGTCGGCCTGATCATCTACGGCTATCTCGGCAACGTCTCCATCGGGCGCCTCTTCGCGGGCGGCATCGTGCCGGGCGTGCTGATGACGGTGGCGCTGATGGGAACGGCCTACGTCATCGCCCGCCGCCGCAACTATAAGCCGGAACTCGACGCGGTCCCCTCACCCGGCGAGATCGGCCGGGCGGCGTGGGACTGCAAGTGGGCGCTGATCTTCCCGGTCTTCCTCATCGTCGGCATCCGCTACGGCGTGTTCACGCCGTCGGAGGCGGGAGCCTTCGCGATCGCCTACGCCATCGCCATCGGCGTCCTCGTCTATCGCGAGCTGTCCTTCGCCAAGCTCGTCGATGCGCTGCGGCACAGCGCGCAGGACATCGGCATGATCATGCTGATCATCATGCTGTCGTCGATGATCGGCTTCGTGATCACGCTGGAGGCGGTGCCGCAGACGGCGGCCGAGTTCCTCACCGGCCTGACCAGCGACAAGCACGTGCTGATGCTGCTCCTGGTCACGTTCATCCTGTTCCTCGGCTGCCTCCTGGAGAGCACGGTGATCGTGCTGCTGCTGACGCCCATCCTGGTGCCGGTGGTGCAGGCGGCGGGTATCGACCTCGTGCATTTCGGGCTCGTCATGATGACGGCCACCACGCTAGGTTCGATGACGCCGCCGGTCGGTGTGGCGATGTTCGCGGTGTGCGGCATCATGAAATGTCCGATGAACGTCTACACCCGCGAGGCGATCCCGTTCCTCGGCGCGGTGGTGGGCCTGATCGTCGTCATGATCTTCCTGCCCGACCTCGTTCTCGCCGTTCCCAACTGGGTGTTCGGGCCCGGTTGAGGCGCGGCCTCGGACCCTCGGGGCATGGTCGTGCCTTGAGCCTTGAAGGATGGCCGGATCTCGACCTGGGTAACGGGGCGCGGATCCGGCCTTTTGCTCGAAAGGGATCTCCTCGTGCGGGGAGCAACCATCCAGGACGTCGCCCGGCGCGCCGGTGTTTCGCCGACAAGTGTCTCCAACTATCTCAACGGCCGCGTCGGCGAGATGGGCGAGTCGACGCGGTCTCGCATCGCCGAGGCGATCAGCGCCCTCGGTTACGTGCCGAGCGCCGCCGCGCGCCAATTGAAGACCGGCCGGTCCCCGATCCTCGGCCTTCTTCTGCCGACGGTGGCCAATCCGTTCTATGGCGAGCTGGCGGTCGCCATCGACGCGGCGGCGCAGGCGGTCGGGCTTCGCGTCATCCTTTGCAACACCCAGCGCAATCCGGCCCGCGAGGCCGATTTCATCGCCCAGCTGGTGGCCGACGGCGTCAAGGGCATCCTGGCCGCTTCGGCGGTCAGCGACACGCAGATGCTCAGCCGCCATGTCGAGCGCGGCGTCGCCTTCGTGCTGCTCGAGGTTCCCGGCCGCAATCCCGGTGTGGCCCATGTCGACAGCGTGGCGACCGACAACATCCAGGCCGCCGCGCTCGCTGTCGACCATCTGGTCGCCAACGGCTACCGCGACATCGTCTATGCGACGGCGACGCCGTTGACGCCGCACCGCGCCGAGCGCATCGAAGGCTTCCACGGGGCGATGCGCCGCCACGGCCTCGGCGAGGGGCGGGTCGTCACCGACGAATTCCTGCCGGCATCGCCGGCGGCGAGTGGTGACGCCCGCCTCGCCGATTACGGCCGCGCGCTCGCCAAGGAGATCGCTCGCATGGAGCCGCGCCCCGACGCCGTGGTGGCCATGAACGACGCCATCGGCTTCGGCCTGCTCGCTGGCCTGCACGATCTCCAGTTGCACGTGCCGAACGACATTGCGGTGATCAGCATCGACGGCACGCTGCTGTCGCGGTTCTCGTCGCCTCAACTGACGGCGATCCGCCAGCCCATCGAGGATATCGCCGCTGCCGCCATCGAGTGCATCCGTGGCCGCTGGGCGGACCGGCGCCGGAGCGGGCGGGCGGTGATCCTGTCGCCGGTGCTCGCGCCCGGCGCCTCGGTACGGGAGTTGGCCCGCCGGGACGCGACCGCGTCATCGGATCTGCGGTAGGCCGCCGTCGCTGACCTCGGCGGTGTCCCCTCATTCCAGCCAGATGGGAAGGATGGACGCGGCGAGGAGGAGACCGAGCGCGGCGTTGACCGCGCGCCATTGCCGATCCGTCCGCAGAAGCCGCACCAGCAGCAGGCCGCCGACGCACCACAGCACCATGGACGCGATGGCGGACAGCCCCAGCACCGCTGCCAGCAGCAGCGCCAGGTGCAAGGGGCTGGCGGTGAGCGCCGCGAAGGACGCCGCCGCTCCCAACGCGGTCGCCCACCCCTTGGGGTTCAGCCAGAGCAGGAGGACGCCGGTCCAGAAGCCGGTCGGAAGGGCGGCGCCGCCGGGGCCCGTGCCGGGCGCTCCGCCGGCGCCGATCTTCCAGGCCAGCCAGAGCAGGTACGCGGATCCCGCGATCTTCAGCGCCAGGTGAAGGGCCGGTTTCGCCAGCAGGAGCACCGCAAGCCCGCCCCCCGCGGCGGCGGCGAGCGACGCGAGGCCGGCGGCGATCCCGGCGAGCAGGGGAAGGCTGCGTCGAAGGCCGAAGCGGACGCCCGATGCGGTGGCGAGCGTCGTGGCCCCGCCGGGCGTCATCGTCGTGACCAGAGCGAAGACGATGAGCGAGACGAACGTTTCGGGCATGTTTCCTTTGCCTCTTACGCGCCGGTGTCGGCGGCGAGCTTCAGCGCGGCGCCGGCGAACAGGTCCGGGCGCTCCATGGGCGCGCAATGGCCGCACTCGAAACGGGTCGTCCACAAGGGGGTGGTCCAGGCCGTGAGCCTGTCCGCCATGGTGCCGAAGATCGGGTCGGACCATGCGGACCGGGCTAGTGCATAGGGCGCCGCCAATTCCGGAAGGCGCAGGAAGGTGCCATTTCCCGGGTCGCGGTCGTCCATGGCGTGGGCGATGTTCTCCGTGATTTCCCACTCGATTTCCGGTGCGCAGAGCAGCCGCGCCTCCCCGTTCACCTCCTCGAAGCCCGTTTCGACGTACGCCTGGAGCAGGTCGCTTCGCCAAGCCGCGAACAGCGGCCGAGTGGCGTACTGCTCCAGCGCGGCGCCCTTGCTCGGAAAGGTGCCGCGCCGCCGCGCGACACGCTCGAGCCGGTCGGCGATGGACGCGGGGAACGGGTCGCAAGCGGCCCGCGCCCCGGCGTTGGCGATGGTCGGCTCGTGCAGGAAGAGCCCGGCGAACAGGTCGGGTTGCCGCAAGGAGGCCAGCAGAAGGTCGGTGGCCCCGGCGCTGTGCCCCACCCCGAGGCAGCGCCGCAGCCCCAGCGAACGGCACAGGGCCGGCACGTCGGCGGTGAAATCGTCGATGGACAGGCGACCCGCCGGCTTGTCGCTCGTCCCATGGCCGCGCCGGTCGTAGGCGAACACGTCGCGGCTGGCCCGGAGCCGTTCGGCCACCCCGTTCCACGTCGCCGCCGTAAACCCCGTGCCGTGCGACAGCAGCGCCGGCGTTCCATGGCCGCGGCCCGGCCAGTGCCGCACGCGCAGGAGCACGCCGTCGGCGTCCACCATCCACGTAACGCTGCCGTTGGCGGCGATTCGTCCGTCGGCGAAGCGGACGGCCGTTCGCGGGGTCCCCGCCGGAGCGCGCATCGCCTACGCTTCCTCCAGGCCGCGCATGCCCATGACGGTGGCCAGGATGGTCATCCGCACGCCGAGCGTCCGCATGAAGGTCCGGAGCGCGAAGCTGGCGCGCACGCGCGGATCGAAACTCGGATCGGCCGGAACGAACATGTTCCCTTCCCCCTTGGTTGCCCGCCAAGCAAAGCGGACGCGGGTGGGGGCGGCAAGTTCACATTCCTCATCCTCGGGTGAACGGCATTCATCCTTGGCGCGTGGCACACGCGTGCCGGCGGCGGGGGGACACCGATGCCGTGGCTGCGCATGCGTTCCAGCGCGCCATGCACATAATGCTTAGCGACCAAACAATCTGCCTAATTGACAGCGCCCGCGCACTCTGCGCTCAATCTGTCTGGACGCGCTCATACCGCGGTCTGACCACGCAGGGAGCACAGACGTGCAGGATACTCCGCTCTTCAAGAAGGTTTTGGGTTCCGTCGCCGCCGCCAACATCGGTTCGGCCATCGGCGCGGCGGTGGAATGGGTCAGCGTCCCCGGCGGCGGCTGGAAGGCCGTCGAGGAGCATTTCGGCTGGGTCGAGGACCTGCTCCCCTGGGTGCAGAAGGAGCGTGAGGTCCGCTACTGGAACAACAGCCCGCCGCTGCTCTACCGGCACATGGACATGGCGCCCGGCATGACCGAGGACGGGGCGGAGATCCGCTACCTGCTGGCGCTGGCGATGATCGAGAAGGGCGGGCGCATCACGGTGGACGATCTGGCCGCCATGTGGCGCCGCGAGATCAAGCGCGAGCACATCGGCCGTCTCGTCAACCCGCACATCGTCATCCACTTCGACCGGCTGAGCGCCGGCGACGAGAACACCCGCATCAACCCGCGCCTGATCGGCGGTATGACGCCGTGGCCCGGGCTGGTCGACGCCGCCCACATGATCGGCCCGGTCGGCATCATCAACGCCGGCAATCCCCGCCAGGCGGCGCAGGACACCGAGGAGATCTGCCTGCTGATGCAGCCGGCCGGCAGCGGCGGCGTCGAGGGGTCCAAGGTGATCGCCGCCGCCACCGCCGAGGCGTTCCGCCCCGGCGCCACCGTGGATTCGGTGATCGAGGCGGCGCGGGCCAACGTCTCGCTGCACACCCGCCAGATCCTCGATCAGGCGCTGGAGATCGCCGACCGCCATCCGGACATCCGCGCCATCCGCGAGCCGATCCGGCAGCACTTCATGCCCACCTATCCCTACGCCGACGCGGTGGAGACCGCCGCCGAGGTGCTGGCGCTGTTCCGTATCACCCAGGGCGACGTGCGCCAGGGCATGATCGGCGCCACCAACCTGGGCCGCGACACCGACTGCATCGGCGGCATGCTCGGCTCCATCTGCGGCGCCTTCAAGGGCATCGACGGTGTGCCGGTGGAGTGGGTGGACACGGTGCAGCGCGCCATCGACTCAAACGCCTACACCATGCAGAAGCTCTCCATGCGCGACACCGCCGAGGGCCTGACCCGCGCCCTGCTCGCCAGCGCCGCCGACCTGCGACGGCAGGTGGAGGAGCTGGACTCCCTGTCCGCCGCCGCGCCCGGCACGGCGCGCGCAGCCGAGTAAGCCGACCAACGAACGCAATCAATCCCTGGGGAGGGAACCAGCATGACCACGTCCATCGACCGCCTGCGCCGTCACCTTCTGGGCGCGGCCTTCGGCCTGCTCGCCGCCGGCTTCGCCGCCGCGCCGGCCGCCGCCCAGACCACCATCCGCATTCCGCACTGCTGCGCCGCCGGCAGCCACTTCGACGTCGGCGCCAAGCGCTTCGCCGAGCTGCTGGCCGAGAAGACCGGCGGCAAGCTGAAGGGCGAGGTCTTCCCGGGCGGCCAGCTCGGCCAGGAGACCGAGGTCATCCAGAACGTCCAGATGGGCAGCATCGAGGCGACGCTGATCGGCCACGACCCGCTGGCCCAGTTCGCCCCCGAGACCACGCTGCTCAGCCAGCCCTACCTGTTCCGCGACCACGAGCAGGCGCTCGCGCTGCTCCAGGGCGACCTTGGCAAGGCCTTCGGCGAGGGGCTGCGCAAGAAGGGGCTGCGGGTGCTGGCCTGGGGCGACAACGGCGCGCGCGTCTACACCAACAGCAAGCACGCCATCGACAAGCCGGCCGACCTCAAGGGCCTGAAGATCCGCAGCCCGCAGAGCCCGGTCAACCTGGCGGTCACCGGCGCTTTCGGCGGCATTCCCGTCGCCATGCCCTACGGCGAGGTCTACACGGCCCTGCAGCAGGGCACCATCGACGGGCAGGAGAACGCGGTCATCAACATCTACCCGGCGCGCCTCTACGAGGTGCAGAAGCACATGACGATGACCAACCACCTGCTGTCGTTCACGGTGCTGGTCATGAACGACCGCCTGTTCGCGTCGCTGCCGGCCGACCAGCAGAAGGCGGTGCAGGAGGCCGCCTCGGAAGCCATCGCGCACCAGAGCCGGTTCGCCGCGCAGCAGGCCGAGGAACTGACCAAGAAGATGGAGGCCCAGGGCGTGAAGGTGTCCCGCCCCGATTTGGCCCCCTTCCGCGAGGCGGCGCTGCCGATCCACCAGCAGTACATCGGCAAGAGCTTCTCCAAGGACCTCTACGAGATGGTGCGGAACGCCAAATGACGCCGTTGGACGGTCAGGGGAATGCACGCATGCTATCCAGTCTCCATCGCGCCCTCGCGGGCGCCGTCGAAGCGGTGACGTGGGGAGTGACGGGGGCCCTGGTGGCCCTCGTCTCCGCCAACGTCTTCGCGCGCTACGTCCTCGAGATCGGCATCCTCTGGGCCGAGGAGGTGAGCCGGCTGCTCTTCGTGTGGGTGGTGTTCCTCGGCTCCTACGTGGCGCTGCGCCGCAAGGCGCACATGGCCATCGACATCGTCGTCGATCGCCTGGCCCCGGCGGCGCGCGACCGTCTTGCGCTCGCGTCGCGGCTGGTGGTGCTGATGTTCCTGATCGTCATCGCCTGGGCGGGCGGGCGCCTCGTCCTCGCCACGCTCGAGTTCGGGCGCGTCACGCCGATCCTCGGCATCTCGGCGGCGTGGGCCTACCTCAGCGTGCCCACCGCCGCGGTGCTGATGGCCATCGAGACGCTGGCCGGCATCGCCGCGGCGTGGCCCTTCCGCGCGCACGGCGCCATCCGGCCGGCGGCCGGCATGCACGAGGTCGGACCATGAGCGCGGCTCTCCTCGTCGGCCTCATGGGCCTGTTCCTCGCCGGCGGCGTGCAGATCGCCTTCGCCCTCGGCCTGGCGGCTCTGTTCTACCTCCTGCTCTTCCTGCCGCACCTGTCGCTCGACGTCATCCCGCAGCAGATGTTCGCGGCGGCGGATTCCTTCGCGCTCACCGCCATTCCGTTCTTCGTGCTGGTCGGCGAGGCGATGAACGCCGGCGGCATCTCGCGCCGGCTGGTGGACTTCGCCCGCGCCCTGGTCGGCCGCTTTCCGGGCGGCATGGGCATCGTCGAGCTGTTCGCCAGCATCATCTTCGCCAGCTTCTCCGGGTCGGCGGTGGCGAACGCCGCCGGCACCGGTGCCATCACCATCCCCGGCATGATCCGCAGCGGCTATCCGCGGGGGACGGCGGCGGCCGTGGAGTCCTCGTCCAGCAGCCTCGGCGCCATCATCCCGCCCAGCATCCCGATGATCGTCTACGGCAGCATCGCCGGCGTGTCGGTGGGCGGGCTGTTCGTCGCCGGGTACGTGCCGGGCTTCCTGCTCGGCCTCGGTCTGGCGTTGGTGATCGGCTGGACCGCGCACCGCCGCGGCTTCCCGCTCGACGAACCGGCGCCGTTGCGCGAGATCTGGCGCTCGGCGCGCGAGGCGGTGCCCGCGCTGATCGCGCCGGTCATCATCATGGGCGGCATCCTCGGCGGCATCATGACACCGACCGAGGCCGGGGCGGTGGGGGCGCTCTACTCGCTGCTGATCGCCATGTTCCTCTACCGCGAGATCCGCTTCTCCGACCTGCCGCGCATCTTCCTCAACACCGCCGTGGTGACCGGCGTGGTGATGCTGGTCATGACGGTGGCGGCGGTGTTCAGCTGGATCCTCGCCTTCGAGCGGGTGCCGACCCGCGCCGCCGAGTTCTTCCTGAGCGGGGTGTCCAGCCAGCAGCTGCTGATGATCGGGGTCGTGCTGTTCCTGATCGTGGTGGGGTGCTTCATCGACACGATCTCGGCCCTGATCATCCTGACGCCGGTGCTCGCCCCGATGGCGGCGGCGGCGGCCATCGACCCGCTGTTCTTCGGCGTCATCGTCTCGGTCGCCCTGACACTCGGCGCCTGCACGCCACCCGTCGGGGTGGTACTCTTCGTCACCGCGAGCATCGCCAAGACGACGGTCGAGGACGTGTCGCGGGCCATGGTGCCGTTCCTGGTGGTCCTCTTCGGCGGAACGCTGGCCCTGGCCCTGCTGCCCGACGTCGTGCTTTGGCTGCCGCGGCTGGTGGGGTACTGACCGATGCACGGGCTAACGGACGGGAAAAACATGGTGCACAAAGGGCGCATCACCACGGAGGCGTCGATCGTCGCGCCCAGCGAGGCGCAGGTCTTCGAGGAGATCTTCCAATTCTTCAAGCACCAGCTCGCCAGCGGCGAGCTGAAGCCCACCGACCGCCTGCTGTCGGAACGCGAGCTGTCGCAGCGCCTGGGCGTCAGCCGCGCCAGCCTGCGCGAAGCGATGCGCGCCATGGCGCTGCTGGGGGTGATCGAGATCCGGCCGGGGCAGGGGACCTTCGTCCGCTCCCCCGACCTGCGCATCCTGCAGGATTTCTTCGGCGTGGTGCTGGCGATGCAGCCGACCGTCTACGACCACGTGCTGGAGGCCCGCATCGCCATCGAGTGCCACGCCGTCCGGCTGGCCTGCCTGCGCTCCGAGGCCGAGGATGTGCGGCGGCTCCAGGCGGCACTCCAGCGCGTCCTCGACACCGTGGACGATCTGGAGAGCGGTGCCGAAGCGGACTTCAAGTTCCACGAGGCCATCCTGCGCGCCAGCCACAACGAGGTGCTGGTGTTCATCCACGAGGCCATCGGCACGCTTCTGCGCCGCAGCCACGTCGAGCGCCGCGCCGCGGTGATCGGCCAGGGCGACTACATCGCCAAGCTGAGCCAGGCGCACCGGCGCATCGTCGAGGCCATCGTCGCCCGCGATCCCGACCGCGCCGAGGCGGAGATGCGCGAGCATTTCCTGCTCGCCCAGGAACAGACCGTCCGACAGGTGCTGGGCGGCGCACCCGCACCCGCCGCCGGCCAATAGCCACCCTCAAGACGGAGACCGTCTCCCATGTCATCGCCCGCCCCCACGCGCATCGTCATCGGTTCCGACCACGCCGGCTTTCCCCTCAAGGGCCGGGTGATAGCCCTTCTGGAGAAGCTGGGCTGCACGGTGATCGACGTCGGCAGCTACGACGAGCGCCCCGTCGACTTTCCGGACATCACCGGCAACGTCTGCCGCCATGTGGTGGATGGCCGTGCCGACCGCGGGATGCTGGTTTGCGGCACCGGCGTCGGCGCCTCCATCGCCGCCAACAAGGTCGCCGGCATCCGGGCCGCGGTCTGCCACGACGTGCATTCGGCCCACCAGAGCGTCGAGCACGACGACGTCAACGTCATGTGCATCGGCGCCCAGATCGTCGGCCCCTGGCTGGCGGAGGATCTGGTCAACGCGTTCATCGCCGCGCGCTTCGACGCCACAGAGGACCACGTGCGGCGCGTCGCCAAGCTGCACGACATGGACAAAGCCCGCGCGGCCGGCGCCTGAGGGGTGCCCTCATGATCGTCGTCTTCGGCTCCCTCAACATCGACCTCGTCATGGCCGTTCCGGCGCTGCCGAGGCCCGGCGAGACGGTGCTGTGCCCCTCCTACCGGGCCCTGCCCGGCGGGAAGGGCAACAACCAGGCCGTCGCCGCGGCGCGGGCCGGCGGGACGGTGCGGATGTTCGGCCGCGTCGGCGCGGATGGCTTCGGAACGGCGTTGCGGGACAACCTCGTGGCCAACGGCATTGCGGACGGCGACCTCCGCACCGCCGAGGCACCGACGGGCTGTGCCGCGATCACCGTCGATCCGCACGGCGAAAACGCCATCGCGGTCGCCAGCGGTGCCAACCTCGAGGTCCGCGCCACCGATGTGCCGGACGCGGCGCTGATCCCCGGCGGATTCCTGGTGGCGCAGATGGAGGTGCCGGACGAGGAGAACTGGGCGGTGCTGCGGCGGGCGAAGGCCGCCGGCATGCGCACGGTGCTCAACCTCGCACCCGCCCCCGCACCGACGCCGGCGTTGACGGCGGCGCTGCGCGACACCGTCGACATCCTCGTGGTCAACGAACTGGAGGCGGCGGCCCTCGCGGGCGGACCGAACGAGGGCAGCGCATCGGCGGACGCCGCCGCGCTGTGCTGCCGCCTGGCGGAATCGCTGCGCGTCGTCTGCGTCGTCACCCTTGGCGGCCGGGGAGTGCTGGCCTGCGACGGGGAACGGGTCTGGTCGGTGGGCGCGTTGCCGGTCACGGTGGTCGACACGACCGGCGCCGGCGACACCTTCACGGGTGCGCTGGTCGCCGCGCTCGACGCCGGCGAGCCGCTGCCTCTGGCCTTGTCCTGGGCCTCCACCGCTGCAGCCCTGGCGTGCTGCGGTCACGGTGCCCAGGACAGCATGCCGCATGCCCCTCAGATCCGTGCATCCCGGGCGAAGATGCCGCCGGTCGGCGAGCTGCCCGTGGAACTGGTGCGTCACGAATAAGGTGGCGAGATCGTTCCGGGGGGCCGGAGCTGCCGTCCACCGTATCCGACGAAACAGCACTCCGATCCAATTGAGCCACCGGGTCCCGGTCACGCGACCCGAACCGCTCAGCGAAGCGCCGTCTCCAGCGCAGCCATGAAGAGACGAACCTTGGGTGGCACGAAGCGGGAAGAGGGGTACACCGCCCAGATCGCCAGAGGTTCGGGCTCGCCATCGGCGAGGGTGAACCGGACGAGTTGGCCGTCGTCCACCGCCTCGTGCACATCCCAGTCCGACAGGATGGCGATGCCGAGGCCGGCGAGGCACATCTCGCGCAACCCCTCGATGGAGTTGGCGGAGAAGCGGGCCCGGACCTGGACGCGGTTGGTGTGGCCGCCTCCGGCGAACGACCAGTGCATGGTGCCGGAAAAGGCCAGGCACTGGTGCCGGATGAGATCCGCGACGACGCCGGGCGTGCCGTGCTCGTCCAGGTAGGCGGGCGTGGCGTACAGGGCGCGCGGGTTGGTGGACAGTCGCCGCGCGATCAGGGTGCTGTCCTTCAGAGGCGCGATGCGGATGGCGAGGTCGATGCCCTGGGCGACGATATCGACCAGCGCGTCGGTGAGCAGCAGGTCAACGCACACCTGCGGGTTCGCCTTCATGAAGTCCGCGATCACCGGCGCCACCACCTTCCGCCCGAACGCCGCCGATGCGGTGAGCCGCAGCAGCCCCGAGGCGCCGGCGGCCGACGGGCGGACGCTGGCAAGCGCCGCCGCCTCGTTCTCCAGGATTGCCTGCGCGTAGGGCAGGAAAGCCTCCCCCTCGGGCGTCAGCGCGAGCGAGCGCGTGCTCCGCTGCATCAGCCGGGCGCCGATCTCCGCCTCCAGCGCCGCCAGCCGCCGCGTCGCCGTGAGCGGCGACAGGCCGAGGCGGCGGGCGGCGGCGGCGAGGCTGCCGGCGTTGGCGGCTTCGACCAGGACGGTGAGGCTGGCGATGTCCATTGCTTCAGATTTTGAAGTGCAGGCTGCTTATTTTGCCCGACTCATGGGATTTGCGAAAGCCGATTAAGGCCGGCCGCAGAGATGGACGCCGGCCCCCCTCGTGTTCCGCCCCAAAGAGAACGCCGTGAGGGATCGGCCATGACCCATCGCGCCACGTCGCGTAAGGCGGTGAGTGCTTCATATTTTGAAGCACAGGCTTATCAATCTACTCGTCTGATGCACGTGGTGAAATAGAGCTAGAGTTCGGCCACAGGGGATGGGGGCGGGTTCCCGCCATCCCGACCCACCGGCGGGAGCGGCCGGCACCCGGTCTCCGGGCTTGGCCGGCGGCCCCCCGAACCAAGGACACCGAATCATGAGCATCACCTCCACGACGCCCGCGCAGGCACCGGAGGCGGCCGAACTCGGCCGTGGACTGACCTTCGCCATGGCCGCCGCGGCCGGCCTGGCGGTTGCCAACATCTACTACAACCAACCCATGCTGGGCCTGATCGAGCACGATCTGCCCGGCGCGTTGACCGGCATGATCCCCACCGCCACGCAGCTGGGCTACGCCGCGGGCCTTGTGCTGCTGGTGCCGCTCGGCGACGTGGTCGAGCGGCGCCGGCTGATCGTCGTGCAGTTCGTGCTGCTGGCTGCGGCGCTGGTGACGACCGCGCTGGCGCACGGCGTCGGTCAGGTCCTTGCCGCGTCGGTGCTGCTCGGGGGCGCCGCGACGGTGGCGCAGCAGATTGTTCCGTTCGCCGCCCACCTCGCGCCGCCGGCACGGCGTGGGGCCGTCGTGGGCACGGTGATGGCGGGTCTGCTCGCCGGCATCCTGCTCAGCCGCACTTTGGCCGGCCTTGTGGCGACCTACGCCGGGTGGCGCGCGATGTTCTGGCTTGGTGCGCCGCTGGCGCTCGCCGCCGGCGCGCTGATGGCCGTCAGTCTGCCGCACAGCCGCCCAAATGCCGGCGTCCGCTATCCGGCGCTCATGCGCTCGCTTGGACATCTCTGGGGTGAATTCCCCGAGTTGCGCTTGGCGGCCGTTACCCAGGGCCTGTTGTTCGCCGCCTTCACGGTCTTCTGGACCATTCTTGCGCTGCACTTGGCGGAGCCGCGCTTCGGCCTCGGCGCGGATGCGGCCGGCCTGTTCGGCGTCGTCGGAACGGTCGGCATCCTCGCCGCGCCGATCGCCGGCCGGATCGCCGACCGGAGCGGCCCGCGCCGGGTGATCGCGCTGGGTGCGGCGCTGACGCTGGCGTCCTGGTTGGTGTTCGGCCTGTGGACCTCGATCGCCGGCTTGGTCGTCGGCGTGATTCTGCTCGACTTCGCGGTGCAGGCGGCGCTCGTCGCCAACCAGCACATCGTCTACGCACTGCGCCCGGAGGCCCGTGCCCGGCTCAACACGATCTTCATGGGCACCATGTTCCTCGGCGGCGCGCTCGGTTCGAGCGCGGCCAGCGTGACCTGGAACGTCGGCGGCGGGAGCGGCGTATCGGCTCTCGGCGTGCTGCTGGCCGTTGCCGCCTTCGCGCTGCAGTCGGCCGACCGGCGCCATGCTCGATAAAGGCGCGATGCCCTTGGGGCGCGGCAAATCCGTAGCTTTCCGCGCTCCAGGAGAGGCCGCCCCGCCCCGGGCCATCCGGTGCGAGGCAAGCAAAGGGCCGCAGGATCACGAACTGCCGATTGGCGCGTGGCAAGCCGGGATGGACCCGCACCAGCGGAGTGTTTGCGCACGGTGCTTGAACCGCCCCGCCTCGTTTCGCTCACCCCAGTCAGTCAAACAGGAACTGGGAAGCATCGAGGCCGCGGAGTTCGGCCCCGACGAGCAGTATGTCGTGACTCGCTCCCGCATCGTCGTGCCACTGGATCAGGACACCGTCGGCGGTCTGCCTGAGGCTCTCCTGAACGTCGGCGAAGCTGCGCAGGGAGGATTGGCTGAAGCGGAGGCGATCACCCTCGCCGGCGTCGAAATCCTCGATCCGGTCGTGCCCGCTGCGGATTCCCGAGAAGACGAAGACATCCGCACCGGCGGCGCCCCTCAGCACATCGTCGCCGGTGTGGCCGGCAAGCTCGTCGTCGCCGGCTCCGCCGTCCAGGACGTCGGCTCCGGTGCCGCCTCTCAGGGTGTCCGCGCCGGCGCCGCCGGACAGCGTGTCTTCGCCATCGAGGCCGACCAGCAGATTGGCACCGGCATCGCCGCTGATCCGATCGCCGAAGGCCGAGCCCAGGACGTTCTCGATCGCAGTCAGTTGATCGCCCTCGGCGTCGCCCCCACGCTGGACGTCCCGGGAGAGATCGACGTCGATGGCGGCCGAGCCGGTGAAGTCCGCGGTGTCCACCCCGCCGTCCCCGTCGATCCGGTCGGCACCGGCGCCCCCCCGGATGCTGTTGGCACGGGCGTCGCCGCGCAGGGCATCGTCGTGGTCGGAGCCCGTCAGGTCCTCGATGCCGGACAGGACGTCGCCTTCGGCGTCGCCGCCGGCCTGGCTGCCGGCGCGGCCGAGATCGACATCCACCGCGGCGGCCGAGTAAGCATAGCTCGCGCGGTCGTGCAGGCCGTCACCCCCTTCGATGCTGTCGGCCCCGGCGGCGCCGCGCAGCATGTTGTCTCCGGCATCGCCGATCAGCCGGTCGGAGAAGCGCGACCCGGTCAGATCCTCGACTCCGGTGAGGCGGTCGCCGGTGGCGCTGCCGCCGTCCTGCACACCGTCCAGCCGCAGGTCGACGGTGACCCCCTCCGCAGACGACAGGTAAACGGCCATGTCGCGGCCGCCGCCGCCGTCCAGCCGGTCGGCTCCGGCGCCGCCCCACAACTGATCGTTGCCTTCGCCGCCCGACAAGCTGTCGTCGCCCGCTCCCCCCAGCAGCGTGTCGTCGCCGTCGCCCCCGCCGACGCTGTCGTTGCCCTGGCGGGCATCGACGAAGTCCCGTCCACCATCGGCGTCCAGGACGTCGCTGCCGCCGCCGCCGAGGATCCGGTCGTTGCCGGTGGCGGCACCGGCGCGGCTGAGGTGCACCTCCTCGAAACCGCTGAAACGGGCGCCGCGCCAGCTGTCCATGCCGCGGAAGTCGAACTGGACGTCGCCGGCGTCGGCGACGGTGACGGAGAGGCGGTCGCGGCCGGCGCCGCCGGTGGCGATGTCGGCGCCCTGGATCACCACGAGGTCGTCCCCCGCGCCACCGTCGAGGGTGTCGTCGCCCTCGCCGCCGTCGAGGGTGTCGTTGCCGCCGCGCCCGTCGAGGCGGTCGGCGCCGGCGCGGCCGGCCAGGACATCGTCGCCCGCGCCGCCGAGGAGCGTGTCGTCGCCGACGGCGTAATTGCCCGAGAGCGAGACGTGCTCGAAGTTGCTGAACCGCACCCCCGGCAGGCCGGTGCCCTCCAGCGCATCGACGCGAACGCCCACCCCGCCGCGGACGCTGTAGACGAACCGGTCGTTGCCGGCACCGCCGTCGGCCACGCCGGTGCCGTACATGGTGACGATGTCGTCGCCATCGCCGCCGTCCAGGACATCCGCGTCCATGCCGCCGTTGAGTTCGTCGTTGCCGGCGCCGCCTCGCAGCGTGTCGGAGCCGAAGCCACCGTCAAGCCGGTCGTCGCCCTCGCCGCCGTCGAGGAGGTCGTTGCCGTAGCCCGCATTGAGGACATCGTTGCCGGCGCCGCCGCCGAGGGTATCGTTGCCATACCCCGCGTCGAGTTGGTCATCACCGGCATCGCCGGCCAGGCGGTCGTCGTCGTAGCCACCAATGAGCACATCGTTGCCGCCGCCGCCGGCCAGGCTGTCGTTGCCGTAGCTGCCGTCCAGCCGATCGTCGCCATCCCCGCCGATCAGCGTATCCCTGCCGGAACCGGTGCGCAGGCCGAGGCTTTCGAAGTTCCGGACCTCGACCTGCACCGAGTTCGCACCGCCGGCGAAATCGAACAGGACGTCCGTGTTCCACAGCGTGAGTTCCAGGCGATCCTGTCCGGCCCCACCGTCGAGGGTCGCGCGGTCTCCGCCGTAGACGAGGTCGTTGCCCGCCCCGGCGTCGATCCGGTCACCGCTGCCGCCGTAGATCGTGTCGTTGCCGTCCCCGCCGGAGACGGTGTCGCTGTCGTCGCCGGGCATGATCCGGTCGTCGCCGCCACCCGCCTGGATCAGGTCTCTGCCCCGGCCGGTGTAGATCGTGTCGCCGCTGACCGTCCAAGGGTCGCCGATGAGGTTCCCGTCACCGCCGACAACCGTGTCGTCGCCGCTGCCGGTCTGGATCTGGACGCGCTCGAAGCCGAGGGCCGTGGCGCCGGTGGAGACGATGCCGGTCGCGAGGTCGACCCGGATCGGCGCCGGGGAGCCGTCGAGGTAGAGTTGCAGGAGATCGATCCCGGCACCGCCGTCGAGATGGTCGTCGATGCCGTCGCTGCCCACGGTGTCGTTGCCGTCCCCGCCGCTGAGCGTGTCGCGGCCGCCGTCGCTCCACAGGGCGTTGTCTCCGGCATCGCCGGTCAACTGGTCGTCGAAGCGCGATCCGGACAGGTTTTCGATGCCGACCAGAACGTCCCCGGTCGCCTCGCCTCCGCTTTGGGGGCCCGCTTGCGAGAGATCGACCGTGACGCCTGCGGCGGCGTCGCGGTAGACGGCGGTGTCGCGCCCCGGCCCCCCATCCAGATGGTCGGCGCCGAGATCTCCGGTCAGCTGATCGTCGCCGTCCAGACCGAGAATGACGTCGTCATGGACCGTCCCAAGCAGGATGTCGCCGTATGCCGTCCCGCGCAACTCCATTGCAGGCTCCCATTTATTCTGAGATCGGCAGTGTATCGGCTGATCGGCGGTGCGTTCAATGCCATCCACAAATTGTCACTACTGAAAATTACAATGCTTGTTCGCGTGAATTCTGTTTTAACATACCGCTCATTAATACGCGTGCCTTAGGTTTTCTGATGTTTCTTCTTTTGAACGAATTTCTAAGTGCGGATATTCGACGTGGCCGCTTCGAATGACCTGCGGTCGTGCCCGAGGTGGCCCGTTACCGGGCCGCTGTCGGTGTGGCAAAAGGGGAGGGCGGCGGGGTCGGGCCCGTCAGCCGCCGCTCTTGCCGCCCTGGGGTTCCAGGCTGGCGATCAGCTTCCCAAGAAGGGCTGAGAGCGTGTCCTGCTCCCCGTTCGTGAGGCCCGATAGGATGGCGTGTTCGTTCTCGACGTGGGCGGTCACCGCGTCGTCGATCAGGGTGCGGCCTTGGTCGGTCAGCTGCACGATGATGCCGCGCCGATCGCCGGGGTGCGGCTCCCGCCGGATCAGGCCGGCGCGCTCCAGCCGGTCGAGGCGGTTGGTCATCGCCCCGGACGACACCATCGTCGCCTCGTAGAGCGCCGTCGGCGTTAGCGCGTAGGGGCTGCCGGAGCGGCGCAACGTCGCCAGCACGTCGAATTCCCCATGCTGCAGGCCATACCGCGCGAAGACCGGGGCAAGCCGGTCACGCGACACCAGCAGCGCCGCCTCGTTGAGCCGGCCGATCACCACCATCGGGCGGACATCCAGGTCCGGACGTTCCCGCCGCCATTGTTCAAGCGCCCTAGCCGCCCGATCCATGCCTCTCACCATCGAGTATCTTGACGTAAAGATTCTTTATGTAAAATATTACCGCCATATGCGATCCTTGCCAAGCAGGATGCCTCCATGACCAAACTCTGGGATTCGGCCATCGGCCTTCTGCTCGCCACCGGCGGGCTGCTCGGTCTGACGCCGCTGTTCGGCAAGATGGCGACGCACGGCGGGGTGAGCGCGCCGCTGTGGGCCTTCGTCGTGTCGTCCGGAGCGGCGGCCGTGCTGCTCTGCGCGCTGCTGGCGCGGCGGGGTGCGGTGAGGCTCACGCCGCACCGGCTGCGCTATTTCGCGGTGACCGCGGCGATCTCCTACGTCATTCCGAACCTGCTGATGTTCTCGGCGATTCCGCACCTCGGCGCCGGCTACACCGGGGTCATGTACACGCTGTCGCCGGTCATCACGCTGGGGCTGTCGATCCTGTTCCGCCAGCGTCGGCCCAACACCCTGGGCATCGCCGGGATCGCCGTCGGCTTTGTCGGCGCGGTGATGGTGGCAGCGACGCGCGGCGAGGCGGGGCAGCCGGCCGAGCCGCTCTGGGTGGTCGCCGGGTTGCTCATCCCCGTCTGCCTCGCCGCCGGCAACATCTACCGGACCATAGACTGGCCGAAGAGCGCCGGGCCGATCGAGCTGGCGGTGGGCAGCCACGTCGCCTCCGCCGCCATGCTGCTGGTCGGGATGCTCGTGATGGGGGCCGGCGGGCCGGTCGGGAGCCTCGCCGACGCGCCGCTGCTGGTGCTGGCGCAGGTCGCCGCAGCCTCGGCGATGTTTGCGCTGTTCTTCCGGCTCCAGGCGGTCGGCGGGCCGGTGTACCTGAGCCAGATCGGCTACGTCGGGGCGGCGGTCGGGCTCGTCTTCGGAGTGTCGATCCTCGGCGAGCGGTACGAGACGATGACCTGGGCCGGAGCGGCCATCATCACGGTTGGCGTGCTGATGACCACGAAGGCGGAGGGCAGGGCGTGAGAAGGCCCCGGCTGACAGGGAGGAGAACGAACCTCGCGCCGGGGTTCGTGCCACCGCCATAATCTTCCAGGACACGCTGGCGGGGCGTAAGATGGCGCACGCGCCCTCGCTGATCGTGGCGTATCGTTGAGCCTGGCTGTGAAACGCCTCCGAAGGCGTGGGAAGCCAAGCCGGAATTGGCTTCAAGAGCGAAAGGACAGGCCATGGCCATAGCCAAAAACACGATCTGCCTGTGGTACGACAAGGACGCCGAAGCGGCCGCCCGCTTCTACGCCGAGACCTTCCCCGACAGCTCGGTGAAGGCCGTCCACCGTGCTCCCAGCGACTACCCGTCCGGCAAGGCCGGCGATGTGCTGACGGTCGAATTCACCGTTGCCGGCATTCCCTGTCTGGGTCTCAATGGCGGGCCCGCGTTCAATCATACCGAAGCCTTCTCGTTCCAGATCGCCACCGACGATCAGGACGAGACCGACCGCTACTGGAACGCCATCGTGGGCAATGGCGGCCAGGAAAGCGCCTGCGGTTGGTGCAAGGACAAATGGGGCGTCTCCTGGCAGATCACGCCGCGTGCGCTGACCGAGGCGCTGGCGGCCGGTGGCGATGAAGCCAAACGCGCGTTTGACGCGATGATGGGCATGACGAAAATCGATGTCGCCGCGATCGAGGCGGCGCGGCGCGGCTGACGATCCCGGGCGCGCCCATCCTGACCGGGCGAAGATCCGCTCCGGGCCGGGAATGGCGTGTGTCGTCAATGGCTATTCAGCCCGTGCCGTGCCATCCGGAGAGCGCGGCCTGCAACGCCGTTTCAGCCATGGCGAGCGCTTCCCGGACCGTCCTGCAGCCGCCGCGCGCCACGTCCTCGTCCGCCCTCGTGACCAGCCAGTTCCATTCGGTTTCTCCCAACCACACGACCGCGACCGCTTCACCGGCGACGAGGCGGCGGGTGGTGCCGGCGCCATCGATGAGCCATGCGGCGTGCGGCGGTGATTCCGTCATCGTGCAGGCTTCCCTAGGCGGGGATGTCTCCCTGGATGCAGACGTGTTCCGCGCGTCGCGGCAGGAGACGCACCTCGTCTTGCATGTTCAGGACGTCCGTCGGGCCCAGCGGCATGATCCTTGTGCGGAACGTGGACGGCGCGTCGCCGGCCTCACGCCAACGCCCGTACCAGCGACCGCCGTCCGTCCACCAAACCGTGTCCAGCCCGCTGCAGAACCCGTCCCCGTCGGCGAAGCAGCGGACGAGCCGACCGTTGCCGTCATACCCGACGACGAAGTGGTACGGGCGGCCATCCGGTTTCCGATGCCACGCCTGTTCGGCCAGGGATCGAAGAAGGAATTGTTCATACCGGACTGGCTCGACGGCGTCCTGAAGCAGATCCATGCGCGCGCTCAAAGGCCTTGTTGCCGGCCGGGAGCCAGCAGGCCGTTCGCCTCGCCCAGGGCCGGGTAGCCGGCCTCCGGACAAGCCGACCGCAGGCCCATGGCGATCGGGGTGGGGAGCGCCGGGATGGTCCGGCCATCCGCGGCGAGCCGGCGCGCGAAGACGCCGCGGGCGACGAAGTGCTCATCCGCCATGGCCTCCTCGACGGTGCCGACGATGGAACAGCACACGTCCTGACCAGCGAACGCCGCGCGCCAATGCTCGGCATCCCGTCCGGCCAGGAGCGCCGCCACCGCGCGTTGCGCGGCGTCCGGGTCCCGGCTGTCGTCCTGCAGATCCTCAGGCACGCCCACGATGTTGCAGAAGGTCGCCCAGAACTTGTCCTCCAGCGGAGCGGCGGCGACGAAGCGCCCGTCGGCTGTTCGATAGATCTGGTAGCGCGGCGACCCGCCCGTGAGCAGCTCGCGGCCGGGCTTCGGCCACCGACCGGCGGCAAGCCCGCCGCCCATCGCCCAATACTGGAACGCAAAGAGGTTGTCGGTCATCGCGATGTCCAGGTGACGGCCCCGTCCGGTTCGGGTGCGTTCGATCAGGGCCAACAGGATGTTCATCACGGCCGGGTAGGCGCCGCCGCCGATATCCCCGACCAAGGTGGATGGAAGCACCGGGGTGCCGTCGCCGTCCGCGGCGAGCGACAGCAGTCCGGCGTCGGCAACGAAGTTCAGGTCGTGCCCGGCCGTCTGCGCCTTGGGCCCGTCGTGTCCATAGCCGGTGACCGAGCAGTAGATCAGGCACGGGTTGATGGCCGATAGCGCCGCGTAGCCGAGTCCGAGCCGATCCATAACACCCGGCCTGTACTGCTCAACCAGCACGTCCGCGCTGCGCAGCAGCGGCGTCAGGCGCTCGATGGCGTCCGCCGCCTTCAGATCGATGGCGATGCTGCGCTTCCCGCGATTCAGCAGGCCGAAATTCACGCTGTCCGGACCGAATTTCGGCTCGTAGCTCCGCAGCTCGTCGCCGCGGCCGGGACGTTCGATCTTGAGAACCTCCGCACCGGCCTCGGCCAGCAGCAGGGTCGCAAGCGGACCCGGAATGAGGGTGCTGAAATCAAGAACTCGCAGTCCGGTCAGCGGACCCATGGCGTTCTCCGCGCGTGGTGGCCCATCAAACTGTAGTGCGCCCGCGGCCTCGTGCCAGGCGCCTGCCCCACCCGACCAGCGGCGCGAGAAGCCATGTTCGGAGGGCAGGGAGCCGGTCACAGCGTATCGGTGGCTTGGAGTGTGGCGAAGGGGAACGCCGCGGCAGGCCTCAGGACGGAATGCCAATGCACGGTCCGACGCGGCGGATGAGCTCGGCCACGGGTGGACTCAGCGTGCGGAACGCGGCAAGGAAGTCGCCGCACCGGTAGGACGGCGCAACCTCCTTGATCCGCCGGGCATAGCCCCAGGCCTCCTCCCGCCGGTCCGCCAGGGCGGTAGAGAAGGCGGCGATGGCGTGAATGTGGACGTGGGCGTTCGGCCGGCGCGCCGCCCGTTCACCCCACACCGCCGCTTGGGCATGCTCCCTCAGATCCAGGTATGCGAGCGCCCGCGCGCCCAGCATGCCGAACAGCAGCGGGTCGAACGGGCTCAGCCGCTGCGCCACGTCGGCGGCGCGCAGTGCGGCCCGCGCATCGCCGCCCTGGGCCTGGACGAAGGCGAGCGAATAGTGACCCAACGCAAAGTTCGGGTTGAGATCGACCGCAAGGGCCAGTTCCTCGACCGCGTCGGCCTGCCTTTCCAGGAGCCAGAGCGCGCGGCCCAGGGCCAGGTGGCTCGCCGGGTCGCGCTCGTCCAGGGAAACGCTCTGCTCGGCGAAGCGATAGGCGCGCTCCGCCTCGATCTCCCGATGGCCGGTGTGGTGCAGAAAGGCATCCTGGAAGTGGGTGAACGACAGGCCGGCGTGCGCCCGGGCGCTCAGCGGATCGGTTCGGAGCGCGTGCTGGAAGAGGGCACGCGCCGTTTCGTTGCCGTCGCGGGTGAACCGGAACATGTGCCACAGGCCGCGGTGATACGCGCTCCAGGCGTCCAGGGAGGCCGCCGGAGCCGTCAGGGCGCGCCGCATTTCGGCCGCTTCGATCTCGGCGTCGAGGGCGGCGGCGATGCGGGAGGCCAGCTCGTCCTGGACCGCGAACACATCGTCCAGACGCCGGTCGTAGAGATCGCTCCACACCGCGGCACCGGTCTCGGCTTGCGCCAGCTCGACCGTCAGGCGCAGCCGCCCGCCGTGGGTGCGGACCGACCCGGTCACCAGATAACGCACGCCGAGCGCCCGGCCGACCGTGCACGGGTCGATCTGGGCGCCGCGGAAGCGGAAGGACGAGCCGCGGGCGATGACGAACAGCGAGCGCAGCCGCGACAGCCGCACGAGGACGTCCGAGGCGACCCCGTCGGCGAAGCCACCCGCTTCGGCCGGTCCGCCAAGCGTTCCGAAGGGCAGCACGGCCAGTGATGGCCGATCCGGCAAGGCCGGGCGCTCCGGTTGAGGAAGGTCGAGCAGCGGTCCGGCAGGCGCCCCGACCGTGGGTGCGGCCGGAAGGCGACCGCGTATGCTGCGCAACAGCTCGACCGTCTCCTCTTCCGGTTCGGCGTCGAGGCAACGACGCACCGCCGCGGCACAGACCTGGTACTGCCGCACGGCGTCCGACCGCCGCCCGTGCCGCGCGTGCAGCCGCATCAGGCTGCGGTGCGCCTCCTCGCAGGCCGGGTCGAGGGCCAGCCAGCGCTCGGCGGCGGACACCACGCCCTCCCAGCGCCCCTCCGCCTCGCACAGCGCCGTCAGGCGCGCGAAGACGCCGGCCGCCAGCCGGGCGAAGCGGGCGCGCTCGCCGGCAAGCCAGTCGTCGAAGCCTTCCGTGACGGCCTCCGCCTCGGGCAGCAGCGTGCCCGCGCACAGGGCGGCGGCGGCGCGCAAGGCGTCGGGCGTGCCCTCCCGCGCCAAGCGTTCAACCGCCAGCCCGTCCACGCACTCAAGGGGCAGGGCCAGCGACACCGAGGTCCGGTCGGCGCGGATCAGCTCGCCTCCCGCCCGATCGCCGAGGCGGCGCAACTCCATCAGGCATTGGCGCAGGCTGTGCAAAGCCCGCCGCTCCTCGCGTTCGTCCCACAGCAGGCCGGCCAGGCGCTCGCGCGGCACCGGCCGTGGCGCGTTCAGCGCCACGCAGGCGAGCAGCAACTGCGTGTTGCGTCCGGGCAGACCGAGCGCTTGCCCGCCGGCATCGGCGAGCGAGAAGCCGCCCAGCAGCCGAAGCGTCGGCCCGTCCATCCCGCACCGAAGAGGAGGTTGCCCACGGCCAGGACCATAGCAGGCTGGACGGCGCCTGTCCGACACGCGTCGGCCGCAGGGGGTTACCTCTGAAGGAGGGGGCTGCGTTTTGACGCGTCCTTGACGCGTCGGCTGACGGCCGGGCGACGCGCGTCGGACGGGGCCCGGTCATCCTCCTGGCCGAAGCCCGACGGCATCGGGCATCCCCTTTCACCAAGGAGAGCACCATGGACGGCCTGATCACCAACGCCCCCGCCATTCAGCCGCACAACGAACGCGCCGCCGCCGTGTGGAGTTCCGGCGGCCGGGATTACGAAGAGATCATCCGCGGTGTCTACGACGGCATCGACGCAGCCGTCGCCGGGCTCGCACCCCGGCCGGGGGAGGGCATCCTCGACGTCGCGACCGGCACGGGCATCACGGCGCGGGCCTGCGCCCGGCGCGGCGCGCACGTCACCGGGATCGACATCGCCGCCGGCCTGCTGGACGCCGCGCGCGCCCTGTCCGAAGGCTTGGCCATCGACTACCGGCTGGGCGACGCCGAGGCGCTGCCCTGTGCGGACGGCAGCTTCGACGCCGTGGTTTCGACGTTCGGGGTGATGTTCGCCGCCAAGCCGGAAGCGGCAGCCCGGGAGCTCGCCCGCGTGTGCCGGCCCGGCGGCCGGCTGGCCCTGGCCACCTGGACGCCCGACGGCACCGTCGCCGAGATGTTCTCGGTGATGCGCCCGTACATGGCGGCGGCTCCGGCGGTGTCACCCTTCGCCTGGGGCCGCCGCGAGCGGCTGGAAGAACTGCTGGGCGACGCCTTCGAACTGACGATCACGACCCAGACCAGCCACTACGTCGAGACCGGCGGCGAGGCGGCCTGGAACACCTTCGTCTCCGGCTACGGCCCGACGCGTGCCCTGGCCGCCAGCCTCGACGACGAGCGCCGATCCGCCCTGAAGCGGGACTTCGTCGCCTTCCACGAGCGCTACCGCGAGGGTGAGGGCATCCACGTGCCGCGCACCTTCGTGCTCACCCTCGGCGTGCGGCGGTAGAGGCCTGGAGCCGGCGGGACCGCGGTGACGCGATCCCGCCGGACGTTCGGGCGGGCCGCCGTGAACCTGCCGCCTCCGTGCTTCTGCGGCGGCGGATGGTCTGCATGTCCGCACAAGGCCAATGCCGCTCGCCGCCACCACATTGACGGTGCCTCCCCCCTTGAGCCTCAGTGCGTCAGGCCGGCGATCAGGCCGTAGGAGACCGTTCCCGCGAGCACGGAGTGCAGCACGTTTCCCCGCCATAAATGGACGGAGACCACCACGGCGCCGGCGACGAGATGGTCGAAGCGGATGAGCGGAACCTGCTCCCCACCGTCCCAAAAGAACAGCAGGGTGATGAAGGCGGCGAGCACGCCCTCCGCCGCGCAACGCAGCCAGAAGTCCACGGCCGGCGGGAGCGTCAGGCGCGAGACAAGCGCGAGCGGAACCGCGCGCAGAAGATAGGTGCCGATCGTCATCAGCCCGAGCGCCAGGGTCGGCGGATCAAGTGCGTCCATGGCTCCTCCAGATGATCCAGGTTGCGGCGATCATCGGTCCGGCCATCAGCGCCGCGTCCGCCCCGGCGATGCGGGCGGTCGCCAGCGTCGCCGCAGCGGTGGCCACGGCCAGCAGGGCCATGGAGCGTCCGCCCGCCCTGATGCCCGACACGATCATGGTGATCAGGAACGCGGGGAGCGCGAAGCTGGCGGCCCTTTCGATGCTCTCCGGCAGCCCCGTGCCGAGGAACGCCCCGGCGCAGGCGCCCAAGCAGTATCCGGCATACCCTACGAACCCGGCGGTGCCGAAAAACAGCGGTTGGCCGCCGGTGACGGAGAAGCGCCGCACCGCGGTGGCGAACGGCCCATTGCCGACGACGTGGCTCAGCACCGCAAGCACCGGAAGCGGATGGCCGCGGAAGTGCGGGGCCAGCGACGCCGCCATCAGCATGAAGCGGGCGTTGATGAACAGCGCGAGCAGAACGGCGAGCATGACGTTGCCGCCGGCGCTCAGCGTCTTCAGCGCGGCCAACTGCGCCTGGGCGGAGAACATGAGGACAGACTGCAGCGACACGTACCCGGGATCGAAGCCCAGCACGGCCACGCCGTAGTGCCCCAGGCTCCAGGCGAGGATGAAGTAGGACACCGCCAGCGGAGCGCCGTCGAGGACGCCATCGCGGATCTGCACCCAGGCCGACTGCGCGTCCATTACGCCCCCTTCCTGTGCTCCCGGCGTTTGAAGCTGCCCTGCGCCATCGCCACGATCGCATCCTGCTCGTCGCGGATCTCGCCGCTGGCGAAGTAGATGCTCCGCCCGCCGCCGGTCACCCGCCCGACGGCGCGGATGCGGCCGCTGCAGACGCGGGCCACGTAGTTGATGGTGAGCGACAGGGTGAGCCCGTGCCGCTCGACGTCTTCCGCGTCCGTGTGCAGGCCGGAATAGCCGCAGGCCGCGTCCAGCATCGCCGCCACCACGCCGCCCTGCAGGGTGCCCTGCCGGTTCATGTGGCGAGGCTCGATCTCCAGGGCGAACTCCGCCAGATCGGGCCGCCACCGCACCAGCGACAGCCCGAGCATGGTCAGGAAGGGATTGTCGTCGAGGTCGAGGCTCATGCGGCGTCCGCCGATCCCTCGGCCGCGACTCTGGCGGCCGGTGCTCCGACCGTCCCGTCGTGCAGCCAGCGCCGGATCTCGGCCTCGGGAAAGCCCGCCTCGGCCAGCACCGCCTTGGTGTGCTCGCCGAGGCGCGGCGCCGGCGTGTGGCTCTCGCGCTGCGTCGCCGACCAGCGCGAGGGCACGCGCATCGTCAGCAGGCGTCCCTCGGTCGGATGCTCCACCGGCTGGAAGAAGTCCACCGCCTTCAGGTGCGGGTCGTCGAGCAGGCTCTCCGGCGTGTGCATGGGCATCGCCGGAATGTCCGCCCGGGTCAGCGCGTCCAGCCATTCGGCGGTGGTGCGGGTCTTCAGCTCGTCGGCCACCATGCCGTACAGTTCCCCGATGTGGCGGGTGCGCACGGTGATGTCGCGCAGCCGGGGGTCGCGGTCGAACAGGTCGCCCTTGCCGATCAGCTCGAAGAAGGCGCGCCAGTGGCGGTCGGTGTAGACGACGACGCAGATGTGGCCGTCCCGCGTCTCGCACGGCCGGCGATGCTCGGCCAGCAGGCGGCCGTACCCCATGTCGCCCAGCGGCGGGTCGAAGGTGCGACCGCCCATGTGGTCGCCCAGGACGAACTGCACGATGCTCTCGAACATCGGCACCTCGACCTGCTGCCCCTCTCCGGTCCGCGCCCGGTGCAGGAGCGCCGCCATGATGACGTTCGCCAGGTTGAGGCCGACGACCCGGTCGGCCAGCACCACCGGCGCGTACTGCGGGTGCCCACCCCCCGCCTGCATGGCCAGGGACGGCACCGCCCCCAGCCCTTGGATCAGGTCGTCGTAGGCCGGACGCCCGGCGTACGGGCCGTCCGACCCGAAGCCGTGTGCGCCGGCGTAGACGATCCCGGGATTCACCGCCGCCACCGCCTCGTAGCCGAGGCCCAGGCGCTGCATGGCCTGCGGGCGGGCGTTGAAGACGAACACGTCGGCGTCCTCCAGCAGCTTCAGCAGGATCGACCGCCCCTCGGGCGCCTTCAGGTCGATGACCACGCTGCGCTTGTTCCGGTTGGCGTGGAGGTACAGCGCCCCCATCCCCGGATTGCGGGCCGGCCCCACCGCCCGCATGCTGTCGCCGCCGGGAGACTCGACCTTGATGACGTCGGCTCCGAAGTCTCCCAGGATCTGCGTCGCGTAGGGGCCCATCATCACCGTCGTCATGTCGACGATGCGGATTCCCTGCAAAGGCGCTGTCATGATGCGTCTCCAACAATCCCGCGTTGCGCCGGCGCGCCGGTCACTTGTTCTTCGCCAACGCCGCGCGGAAGGCTTCCAGCGTCGCGGTGCCCGGCTTGCCGCGCTGGTCCAGGGCCTTCGCCCAGTCGAGCGCGACCTGGCTGGTGGCGGCGTCGATCTTGTCCTGGTCCTCCTTGCCGAAGGTGACGAACTTCACCCCCTGCGCCTTCAGCCGTTCGGTCGCCGCCGTCTCCTGCGCGTCGAAGTTCTGGCAGGCGCTGCGGGTGATCTGGTCGCCGGCGCTCTTCAGGATCTCCTGGACCTCCTTCGGCAGGCCGCGCCACTTCGCGTCGCTGATCGAATAGGTGACCATCACGGTGCCGAAGTTCTGGCCGGTGGTGGCGCTCTTGGTGATGTCGGCCAGCTTGTAGGACTCGACGCTGACGAAGGAGAGCAGCGTGCCGTCGGTCGTGCCGCGCGACATCGCCTCGTAGATCTCCGGCGGCGCCATGCGCACCGGCACCATGCCGAGCTTGTGCAGCGTGAGGTCCTGGGCGCCGCCGCTGGCGCGCAGCTTCTTGCCGGCGAGGTCGGCCGCGCTGGCGACGTGCGCGGACCCGCCGAGGACCGCTTGGTAGGGCGGCAGCGCGGCGATGAACAGCGGGCGGATCTTGTTGGGCTTGAACTCGTGCTCGTAGAGGTAACCGCCCTCGCGGCCGGCCAGCTCCCAATAGGCCGACATCACCTGGCAGGTGCTGGAGAAGGAGCCCGGCAGCTCGGCCACCGCCGACAGCGGCATCTTCTCGGAGATGTAGGACGGCCCGACGTAGCCCACGTCGATCATGCCGGCCTGGGTGAGCTGCAGCAGGTCCTTGGCCTTGCCCATCTGCTCGGCCGGGTAGTACTGGATTTCGATGCGGCCGTTCGAGAGCTTCTGGACCAGCTCGATCCACGGCTTGGTCGAGGTGTCGGAGATGATGTGCCCGGCCGGCAGCGAGTCGGCCACGCGCAGGGTGACCTTGCCCTGGGCCTGGGCGCCGTACGCCCAGCCGGCAATGGCGATCGCGGCGACGGACGACAGGATGATGCGCTTCATGGGTGATCCTCCCTCGGGAACGTTGGTTGGTTGTGTCGGGTCTGTCGGTTGACGGAAGACGGCCGGGGTCAGCGCATCTGGCCGGGCAGCCACAGCGCGATCTGCGGGAAGGCCACCAGGATGAGGATGGCGACGATGTGCGCCACGAAGTGCGGCAGGGTCCCGCGGAACACCTCGCTGACCGGCCGGCCGGAATAGCGGGCCACGACGTAGCAGTTGAGGCCGATGGGCGGCGTGATCATGCCGATCTCCGCCGTGACGATCTTGATGACGCCGAACCACACGAGGTCGAAGCCCAGCGACTGCATCAGCGGCACCACCACCGGAACGGTGAGCACCAGGATCGCGATCTGGTCCATGAAGGACCCCAGCACGATGTAGCCCATCAGCACCAGGCCCAGGATGACCCAGCGCGACACCTCCAGCGTGCCGACCCAGGCCACCAGGTCCTGCGTCACCTGCGTCAGCGCGAAGAAGTAGCCGAACACGCTGGCGCCCAGCAGGATCACCATGACCATCGAGCTGCCGTGCGCCGCCCGCAGCAGGGCGTGGCGGACGTTGGCGCCGGTCATCCGGCCGCTGCGCCACAGCAGCAGGAAGGCGCCGAACGCCCCCACCGCCGCCGCCTCGGTCGGGGTGGCGATGCCGGTGTAGATGATGCCGGTCACCGCGCCGAACAGCGTCAGCATCGGGCCGACGACGCGCAGCAGCGCGATCTTCTCGCGCCAGGACACCGGCTCGGCCGACGGCGCGTCCTCGGGACGGCGCCAGGCCAGGATGTAAACGGTGACCATGATGGTCAGCGTCACCAGGATGCCGGGCAGCAGGCCGGCGACCAGCAGCTGGCCGATGTTGACGTTGGCCAGCAGGCCGTACACCACCATCGCCACGCTGGGCGGAATCAGCATCGCCAGCGTGCCGGAGATGGACACCACGCCGGCCGCCAGGCTCGGCTCGTAGCCCTGCTTGATCATCGCCGGCAGGCTGGTGGCCGACAGCGTCGCCGCCGACGCGGTGCTGGTGCCGCACACCGCGCCGAAGCCGGCGCCGGCTAGCGCGGTCGCCATGCCAAGACCGCCGCGCACCTTGCCGACCCAGGCGGCGGTGGCGCGGAACAGGTCGTCGGCCATGCCGCTCAGCAGGATGAACTCCGCCATCAGCAGGAACAGCGGGATGGTGATGAACTCGTAGGCGCCGGCCACGGTCAGCGGCGCGGTCTGCAGGATGCCGAGCACCCCTTCCAGGTTGCCGACCTGCAGCAGGCCGGCGGTTCCCGAGATCAGCATGGCGAAGCCGACCGGGGCGCCGAGGGCCAGCAGGCCGAACAGCGCGAGCATGATCATGGCGACGGTCATTCGAAGGCTCCTTCGGCGTGCAGGCGCTCGTGGGGCCGGGCGTACGCATCGCCGTTGCCGACCAGATTGGCGATCAGCGACGAGATGAGGCGCAGGACCAGCATCCCGGCTCCGAGCGGAACGAGGGCGGCCGACGGCCAGGTGAGCCAGGCGATGTGGCCGGCGATCACGTCGCCGTTCTCCCAGCTCTCCAGGGCCCGGAGCGCGCCGCCGTAGGCGATCAGCGCGAACACCGCGATGGCCGCCAGGTCGCACAGGGCGTCGGTGATCCGGCGGACCGGCACCGGCAGGGCGCGTTGCAGGACATCGACGTTGACCTGCGCGCCGACCCGATGGGCGTCCGACAGGGTCAGGAAGAACAGTGCCGGCGTGATGTACAGGGTGATGACGTCGTGCGACCAGGAGAACGGCTGGTTCAGGAAATACCGGAAGCCGACGTCGCCGGTGACGACGAGCATGAGCAACATGAGGCAGGCGCATCCGCCCCAGGTGGCGATCCGCTCCACGTGCCTCGATCCCGCCAATATGCGGTCCATGATGGCGTCCTCCCTCGGAGCCCTTGACTTATGAAGCGGCGCCGGCGCGGCGCCGCCGTTCCTTACCGGCCGCGGTAGACGGGGGTACGCTTCTCCGCGAAGGCCTTGCGGCCCTCGATCCGGTCCTCGGTGTCGCGCAGGACGCCCCAGCCGATCTCGGTCAGCGCCACGGCCTCGCGCACCGGCAGGTTGGCGCTGTCCACGGCCAGCTTCTTCACCATCTGCACGGCCAGCGGCGCGTTGCGCGCGATGCGGTTGGCCAGCGCGCGGGCGTTCGGCATCAGGTCCTCGGGCGCGTGGATGTCGCTGACGAGGCCGATGCGCTGCGCCTCCTCGGCGCCGATGCGCTCGCCGGTCATCAGCATGCGCATGGCGATGGCGCTGGGGATGCCGCGCAGCAGGTGCTGGATGCCGCCCACCGCCGGGATGCTGCCGACCACCACCTCCGGCAGGCCGAAGCTCGCCGTGCTGGAGGCGACGCGCAGGTCGCACTGGAGCGCGATCTCCAGCCCGCCGCCCAGGCAGTGGCCGTTCACGGCCGCGACGAGGGGCTTCCACAGCTTGAGCCGGGACAGGTCCATCAGGCGGGGGTACAGCCCGTTGTGCGCCGAGATGTCGGTGGAGAGCAGGTAGGCTTCCGCGAAGCTGGCCGACGGCGGCAGCGTCGCCTTGAGGTCGGCGCCGACGCAGAAGGCTCGGGTGCCCGAGCCGGTCAGCAGCACGACGCGGACGTCCGGGTTGTCGCGCGCCTCGGTCAGGCAGAACTGGAGCGCCTCGAGATCTTCGATCCGCAGCGCGTTCAGCGCGTCCGGCCGGTTCAGGGTGATCTCGGCGACGTGTTCGGTGATGGCGATGTGCACGGTCATGGCGGCGCTCAGACGCTCGGGCTCGACAGGGACCGGCCGCCGCAGACGTAGAGCGTCTGTCCCGTGACGTACGACGAGGAGCGGCCGGCGAAGAACAGCACCGCCTGTGCCACGTCCTCCGGCGTGCCGACCCGGCCCACCGGCACCGTCTTGCCAAGCTTCTCGCGGATCTCCGGCGTGTAGGTCTGGAACAGCGGCGTGTCGACGATGCCCGGCGCGATGGCGTTGACGGTGACGCCGTCCTTGGCCAGCTCGATGGCGAGGCTGCGCGTCAGGCTGACCACGCCGCCCTTGGCCGCCGAGTAGTTGGCCTGCCCGAAGCCGCCCAGCCAGGCGCGGGAGGAGATGTTGACGATGCGCCCGTAGCGACGCTCGACCATGCCCGGCACCACGGCGCGGCAGCACAGGTACTGCGACTTGAGGTTCACGGCGATGACCGCGTCCCAGTCCTCCTCCTGCATCTTCACGAAGCGCTTGTCGCGCGCCATGCCGGCGTTGTTGACCAGCACGTCGATGCGGCCGAACTCGGTCAGCACGGCGCCGACCGCCTCGTCGACGCTTTCGCGGCGGGTCACGTCGACCCGGTAGCCGCGGACCGTCGCACCGTCGCCGGACAGGCTCTCCACGGCTTCGCCGAGCGCCTGCGGGTCGATGTCGAACAGGGCGACGGCGTACCCGGCCCGAACCAGCGTTCCGGCGATGCCGTAGCCGATGCCGCGGGCGCCGCCGGTGACGACGGCAACCTCGTTCTGCATGATGTCTTCTCCCGGATGCGCGTCGTCAGACGCTGAGGATGTGCACCGCGGACGCGGCGTGATCGACGCCGGCGATGCCGCCGCCCGTGCACTGCGTCAGGCCCACCTTGGCGCCCTCGATCTGGCGCCCCTCGGCGCGGCCCTGGAGCTGCCAGACCACTTCGACCATCTGAGCCACGCCGGTGGCGCCCAGCGGATGGCCCTTGGCGATCAGGCCGCCGCTCGGGTTGACCGGCACCCGGCCGCCGAGCGCGGTGACGCCGTCGGCGAGCAGCCGAGGCCCCTCGCCGCGCCCGCACAGGCCGAAGGCCTCGTAGTAGAGCAGCTCGGCGATGGTGAAGGCGTCGTGCAGTTCGATGACGCCGAGGTCGTCCGGCCCGAGCCCGGCCTGCTCGAAGGCCATGCGGGCGGCGCGGGCGGTGATCTCGGCGTCGAGGATGTCGTCCAGCCCCTCCTCGCGCTTGCCCGACTGCACCACCGAGGCGCGGACGCGCACGGCGGGGCGCCCGGCGGCGGGAGGCTTGGTGGTCAGCACCACCGCGGCGGCGCCGTCCACCGTGGACGGGCAGCACTGCAGCAGGGTCAGCGGCTCGTACACCTTGCGCGAGCCCATCACCTCCTCCAGCGAGACCTCGGTGCGGGCCTGCGACAGTGGGTTGAGGGCGCCGTGCCGGCGGTTCTTCACCGCCACCTGGCCCAGCACCTCCGGCGCGTGGCCGGTCTCGTGCAGGTAGCGGGTGGCGCGCATGGCGTAGATGGCCGGCAGCGTCATGCCCTGCGCGGCGTACAGGTCGGTCTTGTAGTCGTTGCGCTGGAGCGGGATCGAGCCGCCGCCGAGCTGGGTCAGCTTTTCGACGCCGAACACCACGACCGTGTCGTAGATGCCGGCGAGGAGCGCGTGGCGGGCGAGGTGGACGCCGGTGGCGCCGCTGGCGCAGGCGTTCTCCACGTTGTACATGGGCACGCCGGCGAGGCCGAGGTCGCGCACCAGCGTCTGTCCGAGAATCATGCCGCCGTAAACGTTGCCGCAGTAGAAGGCCTGCGGATCGTCGAGGCCCAGGCCGGCGTCGGCGAGGGCGCCCAGGATGGCTTCCTGCGCGAGGCTTGGCATCGGGACGGCGTCGTGGCGGCCGAACTTGGTCATCGCCGCGCCGGAGATGTGGATGTCGCGGGTCATTGGCGCCTCACTGGACAGGAACGAAGACGTAGGTCGGCTCGCCGCCGGCCGTGGCGTCGAGTTCGAGGCGCAGCCGCGCGCCGATGCCCGGGCGCGCGCCGTCCGGCAGCTTGAGCCGGCCCAGCACCCGGACCCGCTCGGGGAAGTCGGCGTAGGCCAGGATGAACGGCGGCTGGCCGGACTTCGGGCTCGGATGCACGACGGTGAAGCTGTACAGCGTTGCCTCCGGCGACAGGGTCACCGTCTCGCAATCGCGCGCAACCGGAATGCTGTCGGGCAGCACCGGAAAGTAGTATTTTTCCGAAGTCCGATGCCGCGATGCGGTCAGAACCACCTGACCCGCGTCATTCTTCGTGAAGGGCGCGGGATTGGGCGCAGCATGACTGCCTGGCGCACCGGCCATATTTCCTCCTGCGAGCCGCAGGCGGCTCATATTCTGTGGTGTTTCTTGGGCTGTGGCGGCGTTGTCCATGCCCTGACAGACTGACATCTATCGCCTGATGATGCGTTCCCTCAACCGATTATTTTTGTGCAAATCGTTGACCTGAGATCAACGATTGCGCCATGCTTCGTTGCATGAATCGCCTTCCCCCGTTGAACGCCGTGCGCGCCTTCGAGGCCGCCGCACGGCTCATGAGCATCCGCAAGGCCGCGGCCGAACTGTTCGTCACGGCCGGCGCGGTCAGCCGGCAGGTCAAGGTGCTGGAGGAATTCCTCGGTACCGAGCTGTTCACCCGCGGCCACCGGGCCGTCGCCCTGACGCCTGCGGGCGAGCGCTATTTCGCCGAGGTGAGCCGGCACCTCGCCGGGCTGCGCAACGCGACCATCCACCTGAAGGAGGACAAGGGTCGGCCGACGCTGAAGCTGCGGGCGTACACGACCTTCGCCATGCGCTGGCTGATCCCGCGCCTCGCCAGCTTCCACGGCCTCTACCCGGACATCGACGTGCAGCTGTCGGCCTCGCTGGACGCCGTGGACTTCGATCGCGAGGACGTGGACGCCGCCGTCCGGCTCGGATCCGGCAACTGGCAGGGCCAGCAGGCGGACCGGCTGATGCAGAACCTGCTGGTGCCGGTGTGCAGCCCGCGCTTCGCGGCGGAGCGCGGGCTGAACCAGCCGGACGACCTCGCCGGGATCCTGCTGCTTCACTCGCTGGCCCGCCCCGACGATTGGGCGCGCTGGCTGAGCGCGGCCGGGGCGAAGGACGTCAACGCCTACGCCGGCATCAAGTACGAAAGCTCCGCCATGTCCTACCAAGCGGCGGCCGAGGGGCACGGGGTGGCCATCGCGCAGAAGGCCCTGGTCGCGGACGACCTGAAGCAGGGCCGCCTCTGCCAGCCCTTCGCCGTCGAACTCGATATGGCGGAATTCACCTACTACTTCGTGTTCCCCATCGGGCGGGAGCGCACGCGCGAACTGGAGGCCTTCCGCCAGTGGCTGAAGACGCAATGAGGCTCCGTTGCGCTCCGCTCAACGATCGCGGCGAAAAACTCGATTGACCGGATCGGCCGCACCGGCAGAGTGAGGGGCATGCCGCGGCCGCCGGAGCGCGGCTCCCCCACTTTCCGCACGAGCGTACCCATGTCGATTCCGCCGGAATCCGTCTCTCCCCACGTGTCCGTGTTCGACGCCATCCGGACCCGGCGCAGCGTCCGCGCCTTCACCGGAACGCCGGTGCCCCGCGGGGTGGTCGAGGAGATTCTGCGCCTCGCCGCCCGCGCGCCCAGCGGATCCAACATCCAGCCCTGGAAGGTCCACGTGGTCGCCGGCCGGACGCGCGACGCGCTGTGCCGCGACCTTCTCGACGCGCACGACCGCGGCCTGTCCACCGACGAGGAGTTCCACTACTATCCCCGCAGTTGGCGCGACCCGTACCTGGCGCGCCGGCGCCGTCTCGGTCTCGACCTCTACGGGCTGCTCGGCATCGGCAAGGGCGACAAGGAGCGGATGGACCGGCAGTACGCCCGCAACTACACCTTCTTCGACGCCCCGGTCGGCCTGTTCGTCACCATCGACCGCGACCTGGAGGTCGGCAGCTGGCTGGACCTCGGCATGTTCGTGCAGTCGATCATGCTGGCCGCCCGCGGCTTCGGGCTGCACACCTGCCCGCAGCAGTCCTTTTCAAAGCACCACCGCCTCATCCGCAAGCACCTGCCGATCCCCGATGCCGACGTCCTGGTCTGCGGCATCGCGCTCGGCCACGCCGACGAGGCGGCCGCGGAGAACCGCCTGGAGACCCACCGCGAACCGCTCGAGCGCTTCGCCGCGTTCCATTGGAACGACCCCGCCTGACACCCCCCACCGCAAGAACACAGGAGCGGAAACACCATGGCCGCACAGCGCTTTTTCGTGCGCAGAAACGAGGTCGAGGGCTATCACCCGGCCAACCACACCGGCACGACCAACCGCCGCCTGATCGGGCGCGACACGGTCGGGGCGCAGCACGTCGAAGTGGTCCACGGAACCTTGGAGCCGGGCGAAGGCGCCCTGCCGCACGCGCATCCCGGTCTTGAACAGGTGTGTTACGTGCTCTCCGGACGCATCAATGTGAAAGTCGGTGGTCAGGAGGCGGAGCTCACGGCCGGCGACTGCTGCTTCTTCCCAGCCGAGGAGCCGCACGTCGTCGTCGCGCTGGGGGAGAGCCCGGCCGAACTCCTGGTCGTCTACGCGCCGCCCTACGAGGAGAATCCCGACCGGGTCATCCGCTGAATCGGCGGCTGCTCCAGGCCGAACGGGGTGTGGATTGGCGTTCCCTCCGGCCTGTTGCACCGGACGGACCTGGGCATGGTTGATGAGGCCGGCCAGTCCGACGCCGCCCCACCCCGCTTGCCGTCATGGCTGCCGCCGCGTACCGTGATCTGACTCGTCGCTCCTCGATCAATCTGGGCCCCTCGATCAATCTGGAAAGACGTCCGGCACATTCGCGAACTGCCAGGAGCCACATGGCCGCCATTCCATCCGCGTTTGACCAGCCGGTTTACGTTACCAGACCGATGCTGCCGCCGCTTGCATCCTATGTGGAACGCCTGAGCCAGATCTGGTCGTCCGGGTGGCTTACGAACGGCGGCCCTCAGCACATCGCCCTCGAAAAGGCGTTGGGGGCGTATTTTTCAAACCCGAATATCTCTCTTTTTAGCAACGGGACGACAGCGTTGGTGACCGCCTGTCAGGCCTTGCGCCTGAGCGGGGAGGTTATCACCACGCCATTCACCTTTCCTGCGACACCCCACGTGCTCTCGTGGAACAAAATCACGCCGGTCTTTGCCGATATCGATGCGGCAACGATGAATCTGGATCCGGCGAATATTGAACCGTTGATCACTGACAACACCACCGCCATCCTGGCGGTCCACGTCTTTGGCACTCCCTGCGATGTCGAAGGGCTGCAGACGATCGCTGACCGCCATGGGCTGCGCGTGATCTATGATGCGGCGCACGCGTTCGGTAGCCGGATCCATGGTCGCTCGGTCACCGACTTCGGTGACGCGACGATGCTCAGCTTTCACGCAACCAAACTGTTCCATACAGCCGAAGGCGGCGCCCTTGTTCTGCGCGACCCGCAGGTCAAAAATCAGGTCGATCTTCTTAAGAATTTCGGCATCAAAGATGAGTTCACCGTTTTGATGCCCGGCATCAACGGAAAGATGAGCGAACTCCAGGCCGCCCTCGGTCTGATCATCTTGGACATGGTCGAGGACGAGCAGGCGAGACGACGGGGGGTTGCGGATATTTACCGTCAACGCCTTGGAACGCGGCCCGGCATCACGCTTCCCGTTGTGCAGGAGGGGGTTGATGTCAGCCAGCAATATTTTGCGATTCGTGTCGATGACATCGAATGCGGCGTCAGTCGTGATCACATCTATGACGAAATGAAAAAATTCAACGTCATGTCGAGGAAATATTTCTACCCACTGTGCAGTGATTATATTTATTATCGAACGCTGCCAAGCGCCAGCCATGCTTGTCTTCCTGTTGCGCACAAGGTGGCCAGCGAAGTCCTCTGCCTGCCGTTCTTCGGAGCGCTCACGCTGAACGACGCACACCGCATCTGCGACATCATTGATTTCATCGTGTCAAAATAGCTCGCGCAGGCGGCCACCTTCTCCATTGCGGAATTGACCTGCCCACAGGCGGGACGCATTCGGGCCGTCAGAGCACATCCGAGAAAGGCGAATTGCCTGCTTCGCATCTGGAACCCGGAGGCGGGCGACGTGGGCGAAGGCGCGTCGAGCGAAGCAGGCACGGCAGGAACGGCTGTTCGCAGCCTTCGCAAATTCGTTCGCGTTCCGGCGAATCTCCTTGCAGATTGGCACGATTCCGCAACGCGCCCCCTTGTGGCGGTGCGAAGCTTGCGAATAAATGCGACGGCGCCGTCACCAAGGGAGTCCCGCCATGCCCCGTGTCCTCCGTTACGATCGCTTCGGCGAGCCGGCGGAGGTGCTGTGTCTGACCGAGGCGCCGCCTCCGGAACCCGGCCCCGGCGAGCTGCTGGTGCGCGTGCACGCGCGCTCCATCAACCCCTCGGACCTGTTGACCATCCGCGGCACCTACGCGAAGCACACGCCGCTGCCTTCCGTTCCCGGCTGGGAAGGGGTGGGCACCGTGCTCGCCGCCGGGCCCGGCGCGCCGCCGGACCTGATCGGCAGGCGCGTGCTGCCGCTGCGCGGCGCCGGGACGTGGCAGGAGCTGGTGACCGCCCCGGCCCAATGGGCGGTGCCGGTGCCGGACGCGGTGGAGGACGGAGCGGCGGCGCAGCTCTACATCAACCCCGTCGCCGTCTGGCTGATGCTGACGGAGGAGCTGCGGCTGCCGCCGGACAGCGTGCTGCTGGTCAACGCAGCCGGCTCGGCCTGCGGGCGCCTCGCCGCCGGGCTGTGCCGGGAACTGGGGCTGCGCATGGTCGCCCTGGTGCGCAGCGGCGCCTACACCGACGAGCTGCTGGCCCTCGGCGCCGCCGCGGTGGTCGACACGGCGCGCGAGCCGCTCGGTCCGGTGCTGGCCGGCCTCGGCGCGGCGGAGGGCGCGGCGGCCGGGCTGGACGCGGTCGGCGGGGCGGAGGGGGCGGCGCTGCTCGACCATCTGGCGCCGGGCGGGGTGCTGCTGTCCTACGGCCTGCTTTCGGGCGCGCTGCTGCGGCCCGACCCGGCGGACCTCGCGCGGCGGGGCCTGCGCGCCGCCGACTACTGGCTGCGCCGCTGGGTCGACCGGTGTTCCGCCGCCGAGTGGCGGGCGGCGTTCGACGCGGTGATCGCGCGGGTGGCCGACGGCCGGCTTGCGTTGCCGGTCGCGGCGACCTACGACCTTGCCGACGCGGCATCCGCCGTGCGCGCCGCCGAGGCTTCGGGGCGCCGCGGCAAGGTGCTGCTGGTCGGTTAGGAGGACGGGAAGTGATCGAGCTGCGCAACGTGCGGCACCGGTACGGCGAGCGGGAGGTGCTGCGCGGCATCGACCTGACCCTGGCCGAACGGCGCATCGCCATCGTCGGCAGCAACGGCTCGGGCAAGAGCACGCTGGCCCGGCTGCTCAACGGCCTGATCGTGCCCAACGAGGGCCAGGTGCTGGTGGACGGCCTCGACACCCGCAAGGACGCCAGGGCGGTGCGCCGCCGCGTCGGCTTCGTCTTCCAGGACCCGGACGTGCAGATCGTCTACCCCACGGTGGAGGAGGACGTCGCCTTCGGCCTGAAGAACCTGCGCCTGCCGCGCGACGAGATCGCCCGGCGGGTGGACGCGGCCCTGGAGCGCTTCGGCCTGACCGGGCACCGCAGCTGGCCGGCGCACCTGCTGAGCGGTGGGCAGAAGCAGTTGCTGGCCATCGCCTCGGTGCTGGTGCTGGAGCCGGCGCACGTGGTGTTCGACGAGCCGACCACGCTGCTCGATCTGCGCAACCGCCGCGCCATCGCCCGGGTCATCCGCGACCTGCCGGAGACCGCCATCGTCGTCTCGCACGACCTCGACCTCGTCGCCGAGGCCGAGCGGGTCATCGTGCTGGACGAGGGCCGCGTGGTCGCCGACGGCGCGCCCGGGCCGGCGCTCGCCGCCTACGTGGCGAGGATGGATTGATGCTTGGGCTGTACCTGCACCGCGAATCCCCCGTGCACGCGCTGCCGGCCGGCTGGAAGCTGGCGGGGCTGGCGGTGGCGGCGACGGGGGTGTTCTTCGTCGCCGACCTGGCGCTGCTGGGGGGTGCGCTGGTGGCGTGCCTGGGGCTGTTCGCGCTGGCCCGGCTGCCGGCGCGCACGGCGGCCGACCAGCTGCGCCCGCTGCTGCCCATCCTGCTGGTGCTGTTCGCGGCGCAGGCGGTCTTCGCCGACTGGCAGACCGCGGCGGTGGTGACGGCGCGGGTGTGCCTGCTGGTGCTGCTGTCGGCCCTGGTGACGCTGACCACCCGCGCGTCGGACATGATCGAGACGCTGGAGCGGGTGCTGGGCGTGCTGCGGCCCCTGGGGGTGAACGCCGGGAAGCTCAGCCTGATGCTGGCGCTGACCATCCGGCTGATCCCCGTGCTGTTCGACCTGGTGCAGGAGATCCGCATGGCGCAGCGCGCCCGCGGCGTGGAGCGCAGCGCGCTGGCGCTGCTGGTCCCGCTCCTGGTGAAGACCCTGCGCATGGCCGACACGCTGGGCGATGCGCTGGAAGCGCGGGGGTATGATCCGCGATGAGGGCGGGGAAGCGCCAGCATCGGGCCCCCATCCCAGCCTTCCCCCACTTCGCGGGGGAAGGAGTCGGTTCCCTCCCCCGCGAAGTGGGGGAGGGTTAGGGTGGGGGACGGACGAAGAGACGTCACCGGCCACCGCCCGCATCGCTGCATTTTGGAGAACCACACGTGACCACCCTGTCCACCCGAGACCTCGTCCACTGCGCCCTGTTCGCCGCCATCGTCGCGGCGCTCGGCCTCCTGCCGCCGATCCCGCTGGCCTTCATCCCGGTGCCGGTCACCGCGCAGTCGTTGGGCGTCATGCTGGCCGGCGCGCTGCTGGGCGCGAAGCGCGGCGGGCTGGCGCTGGTGCTGTTCGTGCTGCTGGTGGCGGCGGGGCTGCCGCTGCTGGCCGGCGGGCGCGGCGGCATCGGCATCTTCCTCGGGCCGACCGGCGGTTTCGTTCTGGGCTTCCCGCTGGGCGCCTTCGTCATCGGCCTGCTGGCCGAACGGCTGCCGCGCAGCGGCAACGTGCTGACGCTGTTCGTCGCCTGCGCGCTGGGCGGCATCGGCGCGGTGTACGCGCTGGGCGTGCCGTGGCTGGTGCTGGTCGGCGGCCTGCCGTTCGAGAAGGCGCTGTACGGCTCGCTCGCCTTCGTCCCCGGCGATCTGGTCAAGGCCGGCATCGCGGCGTTCGCCGCCGCCGCGGTGCGGCGCGGCTATCCCACGCTGGCCGCGCACTGATGTCCTTCGCCGCCCCCTTCGCCGCCATCGCCGAACGGCATCCGGACAAGACGGCGCTGTGGATCGGCGGCGAGGCCGTCAGCTTCGGCGCGCTGCTCGACCGGGCGCGCCGGGCCGCTGCGGGGGTGGAGGAGGGGGCGCGGGTCGGCCTGCTGCTCGGCAACGGCGTCGAGTTCCTGGCGCTGTTCCTCGGCACCGTGCTGGCCGGCGGCGTGGCGGTGATCCTCGACCCGAAATGGAGCCCGCCGCAGCGCGCCGCGGTGCTGGACTCCCTGCCGCTCGACCGGCTGTTCGACGACGCGGACGCCGCGGGCGCCTGGATCGCGGCGCAGGGGCCGGCGGCGGCTCTGCGCCCGGTGCCGCCGGACCGGCCGTTCCTGATCGGCTTCACGTCGGGCACCACCAGCCGGCCGAAGGCGTTCACCCGCGACCAGGGCTCCTGGGCGGCGACGCTGGAGGCCGGCTGGGCCGAGTTCGGCGTCTCGGCGCAAGACCGTATCCTGGTGCCGGGGCCGCTGGTGCACGGCCTGGGCCTGTACGGCGCGGTGGAGGGGTTGGCGGCGGGCGCCTCGGTGCACCTGCTGCGCAGGTTCGACGCGGCGGAGGCGGTGGACGCGCTGGCCCGGCACCGGCTGACCGCGGTGGTGGCGGTGCCGACCATGCTGGTGGCGCTGCTGCGCGCGGCGGATGGCGCGCGGTTGCCCGACGTGCGCCGCATCGTCTCGGCCGGCGCCAAGCTGTCGCCGCAGCTGCGCGCCGAGCTGGCCGGGCTGTTCCCGCAGGCCATCGTCTACGAATACTACGGCGCGTCGGAGCTGAGCTTCGTCAGCGTCGCCGCCTCGACCGAGGCGTGCCCGCCGGAGTCCGTCGGCCGCGCCTTCCGCGGCGTGGAGATCGACCTGCGCCGCGACGACGGCGCCCCGGCCGCCCCCGACGAGCCCGGCACGGTGTGGGTGCGCAGCGCCATGCTCAGCCGCGGCTACGTCGGCCCGGCGGACGGCGCCGGCTTCCGCATGGAAAACGGCTGGGCGACGGTGGGCGACCGCGGCTGGGTGGACGGGCGCGGCTTCCTGCACCTGATCGGGCGGGAGGGCGACATGCTGATCTCCGGCGGCCTCAACGCCTACCCGGCGGAGGTCGAGGCGGCGCTGAAGGCTCATCCGGCGGTCGAGGAGGCGCACGTCTTCGGCCGCCCCGACCCCTACTGGGGCCAGGAGATCTGCGCCGTGCTGCGCGGGCGCGGGGATGCTCCGCCGTCGCTGGCCGATCTGCGCGCGTGGTGCCGCGGCCGGCTCGACGCCCACAAGTGCCCGCGCCATTTTTACGCGGTGCGGGAGCTGCCGCTGACCACCAGCGGCAAGCTGGCGGGCGCCACCCTGCGCGCCTGGATCGAAGCCGGCGACCCGCGGGTGGAGGAGATCCGATGAGGAGGCACTCATGAGTGGGCCGCGCGCCGTCATCGTCGCCGCCCGCCGCACCCCGATCGGCCGCATCGGCGGCACCCTGCGCGACCGGACCGTGGAGGATCTGGCGGCCCCGGTGCTCCGCGCCGTGCTGGCCGACGCCGGCCTGGAGCCGGGCGAGGTGGACGACGTGCTGCTGGGCAACGCCGTCGGCCCCGGCGGCAACGTGGCGCGGCTGTCGGCGCTGGCCGCCGGGCTGCCGGTGGAGGTGCCGGGCGTCACCGTCGACCGCCAGTGCGGCTCCGGCCTCGAAGCCATCAACATGGCCGCCCGCCTGATCGAGGCCGGGGCCGGCGAGGTCTATCTGGCCGGCGGCGTCGAGAGCACCAGCACCGCGCCCTGGCGCGTCGAGAAGCCGGCCACCCCCTGGCGCTCGCCGCGCTTCTACGACCGCGCGCGCTTCGCGCCGGACAGCGTCGGCGACCCGGAGATGGGCGTGGCGGCGGAGAACGTCGCCCGCGCCTGGGGCATCACGCGCGAGCGCCAGGACGCCTTCGCGCTGGCCAGCCACCGCAAGGCGGTGGAGTCCCAGGCCGCCGGCCGCTTCACCCGCGAGATCGTGCCGCTGGCGCTGCCGGACGGCCGCGTCGTCGACCGTGACGAGTGCCCGCGCGCCGACACCGGCGCGGAGAAGCTGGCACGCCTGCCGCCGGTGTTCGTGCCCGGCGGCACGGTGACCGCCGGCAACGCCTGTCCGGTCAACGACGGCGCGGCGGTGGTGGCGGTGGTGTCGGAGCGGCGCTTCGCCGCCATGGCCGGCGCCCGCGGCCTGTTGGTGGCGGACTCCGCCGCCGCCGGCGTCGATCCGAACCTGCTGGGCACCGGCCCGATCCCGGCCGTGCGCCGGCTGCTGGCGCGCAACCCCGGCCTCCGCCTCGACGCCATCGACCTGATCGAGTTCAACGAGGCCTTCGCCGCGCAGGTGCTGGCCTGCCTGGACACGCTGCACATCCCCGAGGACAGGGTCAGCGTCGGCGGCGGCGCGCTGGCGCTCGGCCACCCCTACGGTGCGTCGGGGGCGGTGCTGGTGACCCGGCTGTTCGGTGAGCTGGCGCCCGGGCAGCGCGGTCTCGCGACGCTGGGCATCGGCGGCGGCCTCGGGCTGGCCACGCTGCTGGAGCGGGTGGCCTGATCGACGCGCGCAGAGAATTGCCGCATATCGCCACAGCATTTACGACAATTGGCGTTGCGTCCCGTCGGTTGCATCCATAGCCTTCAACTCGCGCGATCCAAAAACGACGTCAACGGCGCCACCGGTACTGCTCTGCGGGCCGGAACGGGGGCGTCTGTTCCCGACGCGCCCAATAATCAAGGCGAGGAGATCACGGCATGACTATGGTTATAGAACTCGACGAGGGGCTCCGCCGTCCGCTGCGCGCCAGCGCGCCGCCGGCCACCCAGGCCGATCAGCTGGGCCTGCTGGCCGACCTGCCGGGCACCTGGGTCGGCGGCGGCTTCAACGTGGTGGCGCTGCCCACCGGCCACGGCGGCTTCCGTCTCAAGCTGAACGCCACCATCGAGACGCTGAGCTTCACCCCCGTCGGCGGCGCCATTCCGAACCGCGGTTCGGTGCAGGGCGACATCAGCCTGTTCGGCCTGCATTACCTGCAGCAGGTCAGCGACTCCACCACCTTCGAGGGCCTGCACGTCGAGCCCGGCCTGTGGCTGAACGTGCCGGCGACCACCGATCCCGAGGCGCCGGCCACCATCGTGCGCCAGTCGACCATCCCGCACGGCGACTCCCTGCTGGCGCAGAGCACCTTCCTGACGGACATCGCCGGCGGTCCGACCATCGACGAGGTCAGCACCATCCCCACCGGTGACGACCCGAAGCTGAAGCGCACCGGCTATACCGACCCGTACCTCAACCCGGCACTGCCCGCGGGCATCCCGCGCGGCGCGCAGATCAACCCCAACATCCTGCTGACCAACGCCCTGGAGGCCCAGGCCGAGAAGGGGATGAAGGTGGTGCGCACCCAGGTGATCCAGGTGTCGACGCAGCCGGTCGGCGGCATCGTCAACATCCCCTTCGTCACCGCCAACGCCAACGCGACGAAGCTCGACGCCATCTTCTGGATCGAGACGGTCGAGCAGGCCGACGGCACGCAGTTCCAGCAGCTGCAGTACACGCAGACCGTCATCCTGAACTTCGACAACATCGACTGGCCGCACATCTCGGTGGCGACGCTGGTCAAGCAGTGACGCAGAAGCCCCTCTCCCCTTGCGGGAGAGGGGTTCCCTTCAGAACGTTTCCAAGGGGCCAGTCACTATTTTATTCGTCATCCCCGCCGTCGCGGGGATGACGAAAATGAGCGGGTTCGGGCCGAGCGCTCACGCCCGCCCCGCCGGCCTCAACTCCGTGCGGGCGCGGCGGTTGCGCCAGAAGGGGGCGTCGGGCCAGCGCTCTTCCGTTGCGTAGAAGCGGTTGCGGTTGAGCAGGTAGTCGGCGAACCGCCCATTCACCGCATGCGGATAATGCGTGCCGAGATCCTCCCCACCGCCCAGCCGCGCGACGATGGCGCCGGCGGCGTCCACCGCGTCGGTCAGCGCCTTCTGGATGCCCTGCGAGGACAGCGGGTCGTAGCCCGACGCCGCGTCGCCGACCGCCAGCCAGTCGCTCCCCGCCACCCGCTCGCGCAGGTAGGAGACCGCCACCCAGGTCGCCACGCCGCCGTCCTCCAGGCCCGCGCCGTCGAGCGCCGGCAGCAGGTGGCGGGTGCGGCGCAGCCGGTCCAGGAACGCGTCGGGCCGGGTCAGGCCGGCGGCGCGCACCTCCTCGGCGTCGGCGCCGAGCGCCACCACGCAGCGCGTGTCCGGCAGGCGGGCGGCGTACCACCAGCCGTGCTCGGCCGCCTCCAGCATGGTCTGCCGGGTCAGCGGGCCGCCCTCGGGCAAGGCGAAGAAGCCGGCGACGAACACCAAGCGGTCGAGCGGCCGTGGCCGCGCCCCCTGGAGGCGCGCGAAGCGCCCCCGCGGCCCGGTGGCGTCGACCACGATGCCGGCCTCCACCGTCGCCGCGCTGCCGTCGGCGCCGGACAGGTGCAGGCGGTGCCCGCCCCCCTCCAGCGGCTCCGACCCGGCGAAGCGGACGCCGGTGGCCACGGCGACCCCGCGCTCCGCCGCCTGACGCGCCAGGAACGCGTCGAAGCGGCGGCGGTCGAGGTGCCAGCCGTGGCCGTGCGGGTTGAACAGGAAGTCGTTGAAGCCCAGCACGTCGCTGCCCCAGGCCGAACGGCTGCCGAAGCAGGGCTCGTGCCCTTCGGCGAGGAACGCGTCCCACAGGCCGAGGTCCCCGCCGAGGACCGCGCGGATGTCGGGCGGCACGCTCTCGCCGATGCGCACCGCGCCGTAGGCGCCGGCCTCGACGACCAGCACCCGCTCCACCCCCCGGCGTTGGAGGGCCAGCGCGGTTCCGCACCCCGCCGGCCCTCCGCCCAGGATCACCACGTCCCAGCGGGACATCAGGCGGTCGGCTCCAGTTCGTTCATCGGCCAGACCTCGACCGCCGGGTCGGGCAGGCCGTCCAGCCGGCTCTCCGCCTCCAGGAAGGCGTCGGGCGGCATGGTCCTGCCGGGCACCGTGTCGATGGCCGAGCCCTGGAGCACCACGCCGATGTTCGACCAGTTCGGGATGATCTGGCCGCGGTCCTGGTAGCGGCCCTGGTTCGCCGGATCCGGATCGCCGGTGCCGGTGCCGCGCACCGAGTAGCGGTACGGACCCAGCGCGCCGTCCGGCTGCACCTCGGCGGCGACGCGGACGTGGACCGGGCGCTGCGCCGGCCACGACCAGTACAGCGTCGTGATGTTGCGGATCGACGGCGAGGTCGGGTGGGTGGCGCAGGAGTTGTAGTCGGTGTGCCAGGGCACCGACATGAACTTGGTCATGTCGCCCGGCTCCACCGTGTCGTGCCCGCTGTTCAGCGGCACGTAGCCGCCGGTCAGGAACGGCTGGTCCGGCACGGCGCGGGAATAGTTCAGCGGCCGCGCGGCGATGCGGAACGGCCCGACCTCCCACCAGTCCGCCTGATAGACGTCGGGCTGGCGCACCGTGAAGGTCAGGTCGATGCCGGGGCTGAAGCGCCCGCCCAGGCAGGCCGACAGCGCCGCGCGGTCCAGCCGCTCGCCGGAACCCAGCGGGCGCGACGGCTCCGCCTCGAAGCGGCCCGTGTCCCACTGCTCCAGGAAGAAGTACTGGGTGTAGGTGGGCGACAGGAACGCCTTGCCGGAATCGCCGAGGCCCAGCGGCATCAGCGGCGCGCCGAGGTTGGACTGGGTCGGCAGGTTCGGATCGCGCACGAAGGCGAGGCCGGCCATGATCGTCCGCGCCGGGTCGTCCTTGGCCGAGATCTCGCCGACCACCTTGTGCGCCTGACGCGCCATGCCCGGCAGGTTGGTCGTCCACTCCTGCAGCGAGGCGGCCTTGAAGACCGGCTCGACATGGTCGGGGAAGGACGGCGCGTAGTCGCGCCTGTAGCCGTCCTTGCGGGTGTACAGCTCCGGCTGCAGGTCGAAGGAGCGCACGAAGGTGTCGTACAGCTCGTCCCACAGCGAGACGGTGTTGAGGATCTGCGGCGCGTAGGCCGGGTCGGCGGTCACCACCCAGGCCTGCCCGGCGTCCGCGTGCTCGAGCACGCCGTCCGCGCCCCGCAGCACCAGGGTGGCGGTCACCGGGCCGTCGCTGGTGTCGTCGAACCAGCCGTCGTTGTCCACGTCGGAGCCGAGCACCTGATAGCCGTTGACCGAGCAGGCGCGGCCGTAGCCGCCCAGCACGATCAGCCGGCCCTGCTCGTCGGTCTCGATGTGGCCCAGCGTGTCGATCGGGCCGCGCGGGGCGTAGACCGTGTTGGGATCGCCGGCCGGGAACAGCTTGGGATAGCCGGGCAGCGGGGTGAGGCCGGCGCGCGCCTCGGTGGCGGCGTCGAAGGCCGCCTTGCGCCGGTCCTTGCCGACGGCGCGCGGGCCGGGGTCGGTGGTCCAGGCCCTGACGCGCTCGGGATCGTTGATGTTGGGCACCTGGACGGTCAGCGAGGTCTGGTTCACCTCGCTCGGGACGTTGCGCAGCGGCGGCGTGCGGCCGTCGGCGTAGCGCTCGATGATCGAGCCGTCGTAGCCCGGCACGTCGAGCACGTAGGCGTTGCCCTTCTTGTTGGCGACGTGGACGGTCCAGAGGATGTCGACCACCGTCTTGTCGCCGATGCGGTCGCCGAGCTTCACCTCGCTGCCGCCGCCGGCCGGGTAGGCGGCGGCCCCCTCGGCCGGGTAGGCGAAGATCCGGAAGCGGGCGGCCTGCCGCTTCAGCCGGCCGTCGGCGTCGCGCAGGTCGCTGGCGGTGATCGGTTCGTCCTCGGTGCCGGGCTTGACGGGCAGGCCGCCGGTCAGGCCGGGCCGGCCGGGCACCGGCATGCCGGCCATGGTCTCCGGCGCCAGATAGTACTCCTCGCTGTCGCCGACGCGGGCGAACCCGATGGCGGGGTGGATGCGGAAAACGCTCGACGTCATTGTCGTCTCCGTGAACTCATGCGTGTGGAAGCGGGGTGCGGGACGTGGCGGTCAGGCCGACACCACCGCCTTGCGCGGCGCCGTGCGGACCGGCGGCAACCCCCTGGAGAGGCGGTCCTGCGCCGGGTACTGCCGCCGGCCGGCCGCGGCGGCGAGGCCGACCCCGGCGCCGATCGGCAGGCCGAACTTCGGCACCGCGCCGTTCTTCCAGCAGTTCAGGATGTTGCCGCCCAGCGCGAACATCTGCGTCATGAACGCCTTCGGGTCGCCGCCGGAGAACATGGCGTCGAGGCCGTCGAGGAACGCGTCGAAGTTCGCCTCCAGGATCAGCTGCGCCTTGTGGCCGGCGCTGCCGGCGGTCGGGTTCGTGACCGCCTCGTAGGTCGCCGGAAAGGTGTCGGCGTTCCACAGCGTCATGAACTTCTGGAAGTGCGACCAGTTCGGGTCGGTGTCGTCCGCGGTGTTCTGGTATTCCTTCGGCACGCTGTGCTGCGTCCACGAGACGCCCTGGTCGCTGCGCCCCTCGCCCTGGTCGCAGATCGCCTGGACGATGTTGGCCACCTGCGGGAAGCCGGCGGCGCCCGCACTGGTGATCGTCATGCCCTCGAAGTGGCTGTAGAAGCGGGCGAAGTGGTTGACCTGGTTGACCGGCCGGATGTGCTCCTTCAGCTGCGCGGCGCCGACGGCGACGGCGCTGTAGAACTCGCCGATCGAGCCGTAGGTGGCGACGTCCGGGTTGCCGCGCGGCGTCTCGGTGCCGATCCACATCGGGTATTCGATCAGGCAGAAGGCGTTCAGCCGCTCCTGGTCATACGGGCCGATCTCCGCCGAATAGGGCGAGAACGTCGCGCGCGGGTCGGGATGGTCGAGGTCGAAGTCGAGGTGCGGGATGTGCTGCCCGTAGTAGACCGGCTGCGCGAAGCGCGGCGACAGCCCATAAGCGTTCGCCAGATTCGCCGCCAGCTGCACGTGCAGCATCTCCTGGTTCACCACCGACAGGATGGCCTGGTAGGCCGCGGTGCCCGCGTCCTTGATCGAGTACATGGCCGACATGTAGAAAGGAATCGTCCAGAACTCGAGGTCCACCGCCGCTTGCAGATGGTCCCGCAACTGTTCGATCGTCCAGGTCGGCTCGCTGGTCTGTTCCGCCGCGCCGGCATTGCTCATGAAGAAATCTCCCTTGCGATGCGCTGATTTGTTGTCCGTCGGGGCTGCAAATGCCCACGCTTTTCCCGTCTCCCAAGTCACATGACCGGGGAGTGAATGCTCGCGTATGTAAAACCACACGATCGTATAGTGAGGCTGCTAACTGTTGGTGCCTCATGTCATGCTCTTATTCCGATGCTATTGACGCAATATTCGCGTTTCCAGAGTTATTTTCGATCAAAATGCAACCTGATGACTGGCTGAACGGCGTAGGCCGGGGGAAGCCCGGCTTTCGCCGCATGACAATCATTTCATCCGGCCGCAAGGCGGCTGTCAGGGCGGGGCTGGTAATCCTCATCGTCGGAAAGCGGGCTCCGCCCGCGACGCTTCGAAGGAGACTTGCCATGACCACGGCCCCCCAAACCGACCGCGGCGCGCCGAAGCGCCGGCTGCGCCATGCGGTCGCCGCCGTCCTGCTGGGCACGACCATGCTGGCGGGGACGGCGGTGGTTTCCATCCCGCCGCACGCCGTCGCGGCCCCCATCGCGACGCAGGGCCAGAGCCTGAGCCCGCTGCAGAGTCTGGCGCCGCTCGCCGAGCGGGTGTCGCCGGCGGTCGTCACCATTTCCGCCTCCCACCCGGCCAAGAGCGAGGGCGCGGCGATGCGCCGCCTGCCGTTCCCGCCGGGCTCGCCGTTCGATGACTTCTTCCGCCAGTTCGGCCAACCGGGCGACCAGCCCAATCAGGACCAGCCGGACGAGGACGGGCCGCCGGCGGGCGGCGCGACCTCGCTGGGCTCGGGCTTCATCATCGACGGCGCCGGCTATGTGGTGACCAACAATCACGTCATCGACGGCGGCAAGGACATCACGGTCACGCTGAACGACGGCACCGAACTGCCGGCCACCCTGGTCGGGCGCGACGCCAAGACCGATCTGGCGCTGCTCAAGGTCAAGGCGGACAAGGACCTGCCGCATCTGGAGTTCGGCGACAGCGACGGCACCCGCGTCGGCGACTGGGTGGTGGCGATCGGCAACCCGTTCGGCCTGGGCGGCACGGTGACCGCCGGCGTCGTCTCGGCGCGCGGCCGCAACATCAACGCCGGCCCCTACGACGACTTCATCCAGACCGACGCGGCGATCAACCGCGGCAACTCCGGCGGGCCGATGTTCAACATGAACGGCGAGGTGATCGGCATCAACACGGCGATCTATTCGCCCTCCGGCGGTTCGGTCGGCATCGGCTTCGCCATCCCGTCCAACCTTGCGAAGCACGTGGTCGCCGACCTGAAGGCGCACGGGTCGGTGGAGCGCGGCTGGCTCGGCGTGCGCATCCAGCCGGTGACGCCGGACCTCGCCGAGAGCCTCGGCCTCGACAAGGCGCGCGGCGCCCTGGTCGCCGAGGTGACGCCGGACAGCCCGGCGGCCAAGGCCGGCCTCCGCCTGGGCGACGTGGTGACCGGCTTCGACGGCAAGCCGGTCGACAGCGCCCGCGACCTCTCCCGCCGCGTCGCCGACACCACGGCCGGCAGCGAGGCGAAGATCGACGTGCTGCGCAAGGGCAAGCCGGCGACGCTCACCACCCGCATCGAGAAGCAGGCCGACGAGCAGCGCGTGGCCGCCGCCGACTCCGGCCCGGACCAGGCGGCGCACCCGGCGCTGCAGGGGCTGAAGCTCGCCGCCCTGACCCCGGAGTTGCGCGCGCAGCTCGGCCTGGAGCGCGGGACGAAGGGCGTGGTGGTGCTCGGCGTGTCGAAGGCCGGCGCGCAGCCGGTGAAGCCCGGCGACCTGATCGAGGCGGTCGGCGACGAGCCGGTCGCCACCCCCGCCGAGCTGGCCCACAAGGTTGCCGAGGCCGGCAAGGAGGGCCGGAAGGCGGTGCTGCTGCTGGTCAACCGCCAGGGCGCCGAGAGCTTCGTGGCCCTGAAGCTGGTTCACGCGTGAACCGTCTTCCAGCCCCTCTCCCGTCAAGGGAGAGGGGCTTCGTCCCGCTTTCCTTCCTGCCGTCCCGGAGCGTAGCATGACCCCCATGAAGGTTCTGGTCATCGAGGACGACCGCACGGCCGCCGCCTACCTCGCCAAGGGGTTGAAGGAGGCCGGGCATGTGGTGGACGTCGCCAACGACGGGCGCGAGGGGCTGTTCCTCGCCGGCTCGGAGCATTACGACGTGATGGTGGTCGACCGCATGCTGCCCGGCCGCGACGGGCTGTCGCTGGTCGAGGTGCTGCGCGCCGCCGGTAACGACACGCCGGTGCTGTTCCTCTCGGCGCTCGGCAGCGTCGAGGACCGGGTGAAGGGCCTGCGCTCGGGCGGCGACGACTACCTGACCAAGCCCTTCGCCTTCTCCGAGCTGCTGGCCCGCATCGAGGTGCTGGCCCGCCGCCGCAGCGCCACGCAGCCGCAGACGAAGCTGGCCGTTGGCGACCTGGAGATGGATCTGCTGGCCCGCACCGTGCGGCGCGCCGGGCGGGAGATCGACCTGCTGCCGCGCGAGTTCACGCTGCTGGAATACCTGATGCGCAACGCCGGCAGCGTGGTGACCCGCACCATGATGCTGGAGAACGTCTGGGACTATCACTTCGACCCGCAGACCAACGTGATCGACGTGCACATCGCCCGGCTGCGGCAGAAGATCGACAAGGACTTCCCGACGCCGCTGATCCACACGGTGCGCGGCGCCGGCTACAGCCTGCGCGCGGCGGCCTGAGCGTGTCCGTGCCGCGGCTGCTGCGCACCACCACCTTCCGCGTGGCGCTCTTGTACCTGTGCCTGTTCCTCGGCTCGGTCGGGGTGGTGCTGGGGGTGGTCTACCGCTCCACCGCCGGCTTCGTCGAGCGCGAGCTGGACGAGGCCATCGCCGAGGACGTCGGCGTGTTGCGCGACCGCTTCGAGCGCTATGGCCTGTCGGGCCTGGTGGAGGAGATCCGCCGCCGCAGCGCCGACCCGCACACCAACTCCTTCTACCTGGTGGCCACGCCGGCCGGCGCGCCGCTCGCCGGCAACCTGTCGGGCTGGCCGTCCGCCACGCCGGACGACCAGGGCTGGCTGCACTTCAAGGTGTCGGAGACCGGCGGCCCGGCCGGCAACCCGGCGACGGCGCAGGCGGTGGTGTTCGCGCTGCCCGGCAACCTGCGCCTGCTGGTCGGCCGCGACATGACCGAGCTGGACCTCGTCGCCAAGCAGATCATCGGCTCGCTGGGCTGGATCGCCGCGGTGGCGGCGGCGCTCGGCGTCTCGGGCGGCTTGCTGCTCAGCCGCAGCGTGCTGACGCGCATCGAGGCGATTAACCGCACCACCCGCCGCATCATGGACGGCGACCTGTCGGAGCGGGTGGCGCGCAGCTGCAACGGCGACGAGATCGACCGCCTCGCCGGCAACCTGAACGCCATGCTGGACCGCATCGAGGCGCTGATGGCCGGCATGCGGCAGGTCACCGAGAACATCGCGCACGACCTGCGCACGCCCCTGAGCCGTCTGCGCTCGCGCATCGAGCTGGTGCTGCTGCACCCCGACGAGGACGCCGAGGACTACCGCGCCGCCCTGCAGGACGCGCTGGCGGAGGCCGACCGGCTGCTCGCCACCTTCAAGGCGCTGCTGTCCATTGCGCAGGTGGAGGCGCACGCCCAGCGCGACGACTTCCGCCCCGTCGACCTCGCCGGGCTGGCGGAGGCCGCCGCCGAGCTGTACGAACCGCTGGCCGAGGAGAAGGGGCTGGCCTTCACCGTGGAGATCCGGGCGCGCCCGTCGGTGCCGGGCAACGCGCAGCTGCTGGCGCAGGCGGTGGCCAACCTGCTGGACAACGCCGTGAAGTACACGCCCGAGGGCGGGCGGGTGGTGCTGAGCGTCGGCGCGGAGGGGCCGGAGGCCCGCGTCACCGTCGCCGACAGCGGCCCCGGCATTCCGGCGGACATGCACGAGGCGGTGCGCCAGCGCTTCGTCCGCCTCGACGCCGCCCGCGCCACGCCCGGCAACGGCCTGGGCCTCAGCCTGGTCGAGGCGGTCGCCCGCCTGCACCGCGCCCAGCTGCGGCTGGAGGACAACGCGCCCGGCCTGCGGGCGAGTCTGGTGCTGCCGGTAGGGGCGTAGGAAAGTCCTTGCGCTGAGCTCCCCTCCTAACCTCCCCCGTCTTCGACGGGGGGAGGAACTCCGCGGCTCTGCCCCCTCCCCCGCGAAGTGGGGGAGCAACCATGTTGTTGAGGTTACCCGGTGGCGTGCTCCCAGGGCTTGCCGTCGCGGACCATGGCATTGAGGATGACGATGATCTTGCGCATG
>NZ_JBOZRT010000010.1:0-120652 GCF_050789165.1 Azospirillum sp. | reverse complement strand
GGCGACGCCGGTGGTGTCCAGCGCCGCCAGCTGCGTGGTGCTCAGCCCGCCGATCTGCGTGGCCGACAGCGCCGCCGCCTGCGCGGTGGTCAGCGCCCTCAAGCCTTCAGTGGACAGCGCGCGCAGCTGCGTCGGGGTCAGCGCCGCGATCTGGGCGGGCGACAGCTCGCCGACGTCGGCGGTGGTCAGGGCGGCGAGCTGGGTCGTGCTAAGCCCCCTGATCTGCGTCGCGGACAGCGCCGCCATCTGGCCGGCGCTCAGGCCCGAAAGGGTGGTGGTGCTCAGGCCGGCCAGCTGCGCGGCGGTCAGCGCGGCGAGCTGGCTGGTGCCGAGCCCGGCGGCCTGGGCGGTGCTCAGCGTGGCGAGCTGCGCCGTGGTCAGGCTGCCGATCTGGGTTTTCGAAAGCGCGGCGACGTCGTCGCCGAGCGCGGCGAGTTGCCCGCCGTTCAAGGCCCTGATCTGCGCGGCATTCAGGCCGCGGATCTGCTCGCCGGACAGCGCCGCCAGCCCGTCGGTGCCCAGCGCCGCCAGCTGCGCGGTGCTCAGCGCACCGATCTGCGTGGCGGACAGGGCGCCCATCTGGGCGGAGCTGAGTTCGGCGAGCTGCGCCGTCGTCAGGCCCTTCACCTGCACCGCCGTCAGCCCGCCGAACGCGCCGGGGCTGAGCGCCCCCAGTTGGGCGGTGGTCAGCGCGCCGAGCTGCGCCGCCGTCAGCCCCTTCGCCTGCGTGGCCGACAGCGCGGCGATGTCCTCCGTGCCAAGCTGGGCGAGCTGCGCGGTGCCGAGCGCGCCGATCTGGGTGGCCGACAGCTCGCCGAAGTCGGCGGCGTTGAGCCCGGCGATCTGGCTGGTGGACAGTCCCTTCACCTGCGCGGCGCTGAGGCCGGCGACCTGTGCGGCGCTCAACGCCGACAGCGCGGCGGCGCTCAACGCCGCCACCTGCGCGGTGCCCAGCCCGGCGATCTGCGCCGAACTCAGGCCAGCGACCTGCGCGGTGGTCAGCTGGCCGAGCTGCCCGGTGCTCAGCGCCTTGGTCTGGACGACGGTCAGCGCGCGGAAGTCGTCCGCGCTCAACGCCGCCACCTGCGCCGGGGTCAGCGCCCCGACCTGGGCGGCGGTCAAACCGCGCAGCTGCGCCGTCGACAGCGCGCCGACGCCGGCCGGGTCGAGCGCCTGCAGCTGCGCGGTGGTCAGCTGGGCGAGCTGGGCCGGCGTCAAGGCGGCGATCTGCGCGGTGTCCAGGTCGGCGATCGGCGCCGTGCCCAGGCCGGCGATCTGCCCCGCCGGCAGCGCGGCAACCTGCCCGGCCGACAGAGAATCGATACGGCCGGCCGTGAGCGCGCGGATCTGCGTGGCGCCCAGCGCACCGATCTGCGCCGCCGACAGTTCGCCGAGGTCCGCCGTCGTCAGGCCGGCGAGCTGGCCGGTGGTCAGCCCCTTCATCTGCGTCACCGACATGGCCGCGACCTGTTCGGGGGACAGCGCCGACAGGCTGGCCGGGGCCAGCGCGCCGAGCTGCTGTGCGCTCAGCGCCCGAACCTGGGCGAGGCTCAGCGCCTTCGTCTGGGCGGTGGTCAGCGCCCCCACCTGGGCGGTGGTCAGCCCCTTCACCTGCGCCGAGGTCAGCGCCGCGACCTGGCCGGTGGACAGCCCCGACAGCGCGGTGCCGGACAGCCCGATCATCTGCGCGATGTTCAGGGCCGCGAGGTTGGACTCCGTGAACGCGGCGGCCTGCGTCGCGCTGAGCGCGCCGAGCTGCCCCGCGGTCAGCGCACGGGCCTGCGGCGTGATCATCGCGCCGATGCCGGTGGCGCTCAGCGCCGCGACCTGCGCCGTCGACAGGGCGGCGATCTGGGTGGGTTTCAGGTCGCGGACCTGGGCGGTGCTCAGCGCCGCGATGGTGGCGGTCGGCAGCGCGCGGATCTGCGCCGTGCTCATGCTGGCGATGCCGCCGACGAGGTTCTGGAAGGCACCGGAGGTGTCGGTGGCGGAGGCGCTGGAGGACGTCGCAAAGCTGTCCGTCGAGCCGGCTCCCACAGCGCTCGTGGAAGTGATCGTCATCCCGCAGGCCCTCCTCCGTCTATCGGCAGGCGAACGATGCGGCGGTATAGTTTAGGTTGTGTTAATTCGGACCTCCGGAGCCGTTTCCGCCGCCATCCATCAGTCTTTAAATGATTAGGTTGCAACGGTTTTTTCGACATGCGGCGCGGTGGCGCCGCAAGGGCGGCCGTCGGGGTCGCAACTTTCCATGGCAGCTGCTGGCGGGCGTCCGGTTCCGGAGGGTACAGGTGATTGGATGCCTGCGGTCGGGCAGACGCGGCCCGGGCTCGGCCCAGACATGGCGAAGGCCGCTAACCCGTTGAGGTTAGCGGCCTTCAGGATGGTGGGCGCGACAGGGATTGAACCTGTGACCCCTACGATGTCAACGTAGTGCTCTCCCGCTGAGCTACGCGCCCATCCGACTGTCCGACCGTCACCGGCCGTGCGGTGGCGCGGTGTTTAGCACCATGCGGCGGGGGAGGCAACACCTACGTTCATATTTTTTTGCAGCGCGATTTTTCCACGCCCCGGCGGACCGCGAAGCGGCCGCCGCCGTTGTCCCCGGGCAGGCCACACAGGCGCGGCGTGACAGCGGCGCGCCGGTCGATTACATCACTGACATCATGGATGCGCCTTCCGACGCCGAAACCGCCCTCGACCGCGTGTACGACATCCAGGCCCCACGGGAGCAGACGCTGCCCCTCGTGGTCGCCTCGCCACACAGCGGCCGGTTCTACCCGCCCGAATTCCTGGCCGCCGCGCGGCTGGACGGACGGACCCTGCGCAAATCCGAAGACGCCTTCGTGGACGAGATCTTTGCCGCCGCGCCCCACCTCGGCGCGCCGCTGCTGCGCGCGCTGTTCCCGCGCGCCTTCCTCGACGCCAACCGCGAAGCCTACGAGCTCGACCCGGAGATGTTCGCCGACAGCCTGCCGGCCTACGTCAACACCCGCTCGCCGCGCGTCGCCGCCGGGCTCGGCACCATTGCCCGCGTCGTCGCCAACGGCGAGGAGATCTACCGCGGCAAGCTGCGCTTCGCCGACGCGGCGCAACGGATCGCCCGCTTCTACCAACCCTACCACACCGCCCTGAAGGATCTGATCGACGCCAGCGCCGCGCGATTCGGCCACTGCATCCTGATCGACTGCCATTCCATGCCGTCGGCCGGCTCGGCCGAGCGGGAGCGCGACGGGCGGCGGGTCGATCTCGTGCTCGGCGACTGCTTCGGCAGCGCCTGCGCCCCCGTCGTCATCGACACCGCCGAGCGGCTGCTGCGCTCCAAGGGCTACACGGTCAACCGCAACGCCCCCTACGCCGGCGGCTTCACCACCCGCCACTACGGCCGGCCGCGCACCGGCGTGCATGCGCTGCAGATCGAGATCAACCGCGACCTCTACATGGACGAGGCGACGCTCGACCGCCTGCCCTTCCTGCCCACGCTGGCCGAGCACATGGCGGAATTGGTCGCCACCCTGGGCGCCATCGACGGCAGCCCGCTGCGCCGCCGCTGAGCGTTTCCCAACCCCCTGATCCGCAAAGAAAAAAGGCCGCGGGGAAAGCCCCGCGGCCCGAGTCTAGGGAGGAAACGCCCAAGAAGTGCGTTACGCCACCGACCGCATCGAAACACGACCGATGTCGCACTGCACAATATGATCCTCATCCTGGAATGGATCAAGAGGGAAAAAACTTTCATAGCGCTAGCAAGAGGTTAGCTTGCCCATCGGCATACCGGCATTCCCCGCCCGACATAAGACATGTTGCATCGCACAACATACCGCCGAGGTAGTATCCACTCGAAACGGATAGGGTGTGGCGGCGGATTGCGGCGGGAACCAAGGCCTCCGGGGTGCCGTTTTGCCTGGGCACGAGGTGGCAGGGTCCACCGCTACCGGGAGTGTCAGGCGTGAGCAGACTGGTCGTCGTGTCCAACCGCGTCGCCCCCATCGACGAGGGCAAGCAGACGGCGGGCGGGCTGGCGGTCGCCGTGCTGGCGGCGCTGAAGAAGAGCGGCGGCATCTGGTTCGGCTGGAGCGGCACCGTCGTCGAGGAGTCGCAGAGCGAACCCACCCGCACGGAGGCCGGCCGCCTCACCTACGCCACGCTCGACCTCGGCCGCCGCGACTTCGAGGAATACTACAACGGCTTCGCCAACCAGACGCTGTGGCCGCTGTTCCACTACCGCCTCGGCCTCGTCTCGGTGGACCGGCGGACGCGCGAGGGCTACCAGCGGGTCAACGGCATCTTCGCCGACCGTCTGGCGCCACTGCTGCGCCCGGACGACATGGTGTGGGTGCACGACTACCACCTGATCCCGCTGGGCGAGGAGTTGCGGAACCGCGGCTGCGGCCAGCGCCTGGGCTTCTTCCTGCACACGCCGTTCCCGGCGCCGGAGGTGCTGAAGGTCCTGCCCAACCACGCCGACCTGATTCGCGAGCTGTGCGCCTACGACCTCGTGGGCTTCCACACCGAGGTCGATCTGAGGTGTTTCGTCAACTACATCCGCTACGAGGCGCACGGCGAGGTGGATGAGCGGAGCCATGAGGGTGGCACCCGCATCCGCGCCTTCGGCCGCACGCTGCTGGCCTGCGCCTTCCCGATCAGCATCGACACCGCCAACCTGGAAAGCCTGGCGCACACCGCCGCCCGCTCGCGCCACGCCGAGCGGCTGCGCGAGAGCCTGGTCGGGCGGCGCCTCATCATCGGCGTCGACCGCCTGGACTACTCCAAGGGCCTGCCGAAGCGGTTCGAAGCGTTCCAGCAGCTGCTGGAGACCTACCCGGAGCACGCCAACCGCGTCTCCTTCCTGCAGATCGCCCCGCCGTCGCGCGAGGACGTGCCGGAGTACATCGCCATCCGCCGCGAGCTGTCGGAACTGTCGGGCCGCATCAACGGCCGCTTCGCCGAGTTCGACTGGGTGCCGATCCGGTACCTCAACAAGAGCTTCGGGCGCCGCATCCTCGCCGGATTCTACCGGCAGGCGCACATCGGGCTGGTCACGCCGCTGCGCGACGGCATGAACTTGGTGGCGAAGGAATACGTGGCGTGCCAGGATCCGGAGAATCCGGGCGTGCTGGTGCTCTCGGAGTTCGCCGGGGCGGCGCTGGAGCTGACCGAGGCGCTGATCGTCAACCCCTACGACACCGAGGGGGTGGCGGACGCCTTGCAGCGCGGGCTGACCATGCCGCTGGAGGAACGCAAGGAGCGCCACGCCGCCCTGATGAGGACCCTGCGCCGCAACGACATCACCGCGTGGCGCGAATCCTACGTCAACGCCCTGACGCGAGCGCCCTATTCATGAGCGATCCTTCCAGCCCGGTCCCCACAGGCCACTACCTGGTCGCCGACATCGGCGGCACCAACGCCCGCTTCGGCCTGATCGACGACACCGGCGTCCATGAGTCGCGGATCTTCCGCTGCGCCGACTTCCCCTCGCTGGAGGCGGCGGCGGCGGCCTACCTGACCACGGTGCCGGCCAACGCCCGGCCGCGGCAGGCGGCGTTCTGCGTCGCCGGGCCGGTCACCGGGGACCGCATCGAGATCACCAACCTGCGCTGGACCTTCTCGGTCGAACAGGTGCGCGCCGCGCTGGGGCTGGAGCGGCTGAAGGTCATCAACGACTTCACCGCGGTGGCGCTGTGCATCCCGCGCCTGCGGGAGATCGACCGGGTCCAGGTCGGCGAGGGCAGCCCGGAGCCGGGCGCGGTGGTCGGCATCCTGGGGCCCGGCAGCGGGCTGGGCGTGTCCGGGCTGGTGCCGGGTCCGCAGGGCTGGACCGCGCTGTCCGCCGAAGGCGGCCACATCACCATGGCGCCGATCAGCGACCGCGAGAGCGCCGTGCTGGCGCAGCTGCGCAAGACCTACGACCACGTCTCGGCCGAGCGCGTGCTGTCCGGTCCCGGGCTGGTCAACCTGTACGAGGCGCTGTCGATCATCGACGGCCGCGAGCCGGCCAGGCTGACCCCGGCCGAGGTGGCGGAGAAGGGGGCCAGCGGCGCGGAGCCGCACTGCGCGGAGGCGGTGGAGATGTTCTGCGCCATGCTCGGCACCGTGGCCGGCAACCTGGCGCTGACGCTGGGGGCACGCGGCGGCGTTTACATCGCCGGCGGCATCGTGCCGAAGCTGGGGCCGGTGTTCACCCACTCCCGCTTCCGCAAGCGCTTCACCGAGAAGGGCCGGATGCGCGATTTCCTGGCGCCGATCCCGACCTACGTCATCACGCACGAGCTGCCGGCGTTCCTGGGTCTGGCGGAGGCGTTAGCGCGGTGACCCGCCGGCGTCCACCGGCCCGGCATCGGCAGCGTCGGTGACCAGTTCCTCGCCGGTGTAGACCGGGCAGCGCCGGCAGACGTCGGGAATGCCGTCCCTCCGCCCCTCCGCCATGGCCAGCCGCAGCCCCCGGAACTTCGGCCCATTCCAGATCTCGGCCAGCGAGTTTACGGCGATGTTGCCCAGCACTTCCGCGCCCAGAAGGTCGTAGCAGCACAGCGTCACGTCGCCGTTGGCGCAAACCACCATATCCGAGAAGGGCAGCAGGCACAGCCCGGCGCGCCGCTCCTCGCTGGTGGTCACCGCCAGCGAGGGCTCGTCCTCCGGTGTGTCCCATCCCGGCCAGCGCATGGCGTACATGCTGACGACCGGCACACCCGGCAGGTCGCGCGTCAAAAACCCGGGGACCACCGCCACCTCCGGGTCGCCGGGCCGGCGGACCTGCACGTTGACCACGGCCACGTCGATGCCGGCAGGGCGGGTGTGGCGGAGCAGCATCCGCAGCTTCTCCAGCACCGTCGCGTACACCGCGCCGCGGCGCAGCCGGTCGTTCTCCTCGGGGCTCCTCCCGTCGATGGAGACGTTGATCCGCGTGACGCCGCTGCCCGCCAGTTCGGCGCAGGTGTCCTCGGTCAGCAGCATGGCGTTGGTGTTGAAGTGCAGCCGCTCGACGCCCGTCTCCTCGGTCACCCGCCGGCACATCGCGGCCAGACGCGGGTGCAGCAGCGGTTCGCCGCCCAGGTACATGACGCAGGCCTGGAAATGCGGCAGCCGCTTCAGATCCTCAAGCACCCGCTCGAACAGCGCCGCCTTCATCAGCCGCCGGTCGACACCGCCGTAGGCGACGCCGGTCGGGCAATGCCGGCAGCGCAGGTTGCAGGCGCTGGACACTTCGACCCTCACCCGCATCGCCGAGATCGGCATCGTGCCGTCGGGCCGCATCGGCGTCATGGCGGCGGCCTCCCTCTGGCGCCTTTCCGACAGCGCCTGCAAGGCCATGCCGTGAACCTGCGCGCTGGCCTTGATTCGCACTTCCGCGTCGGGATCGTCGAACAGCGCGCGCAACGCGGCCACCGCCTCCTTCCGGCGGCCCTGGGCACATTCGGTGACGGCGTCGTTGTACACGGTGCGTGACATTCGGCTGAAGAACTCGGCCGCCTCCGCCGTCGGCCCGACGCGCAACGCTCGCCGTCCGCACCGCAGCGCCTCCTCGCGCCGCCCATCCTGCCACGCCGCCCGGCCCAGGGCGTGCCAGGTTTCGGCCGAGGCCGGGTCCGCGGCGACCGCGCACGCCAGGACCGCCTCGGCGTCGCCCGCCCCCTGCTCCAGCCTCAGCGTGCCCAGCAGTCCCAGCGCCTCGCCGTGGTCAGGCGTGCCCGCGAGAACGGTGCGCAGCGCGGACTCCGCAGCCGGCCGGTGGCCCGCCGCCAGCAGAAGGCGGGCGAATTCGAGGCGTGGAGCACTGGCGGTCATGGCCGGGGTGTCCATGGTGGCGGTCGGATCGATCTACCCTGATAGCGGCGAATGCTGAAGATTCGGCAAACGGCGCCGCTACGCCGTTACACCCGCCCCAGCCGCTCCACCGCCAGCCGCAGGTCGGCGTGGAAGGCCGGCAACTCGACCAGCTGCCCGCGCAGCAGGTAGCTGGGGTGGAAGGTCGGCACCACCTCGGCGCCCTCCACCATGCGGCAGGGCAGCATCTTGCCGCGCAGCTGCAGGATGCCGTTCTGTCCGGTCAGCGCCCAGGTCGGCGTGCGGCCCAGCGCGACGATGACCGACGGGCCGTACTCCCGCAGCGTCGTCTGCAGATGCCCGATGTCCGCCGCGAACTCGGCCAGCGGCCAGTCGGAGGTGCCGAACGGCCCCCAGCGCTCCTCGATGCCGCGCCCCTCCTTCTTCGCCCGGGTGCGCGAGGCGAAGAAGTGGCCGACCTTGTTCCCCGGCGGCTGGCGGCGGAAGACGTTGGCGACGAGGCAGCGCGCCCGCTCAATCCCCACCTGCTTCAGGCTCTCGTTGAGCAGCTGGCCGCTGCGCCCGGCGAAGGGGATGCCCTGGCGCACCTCCTCGGCCCCCGGCGCCTCGCCGACGATGGCGAGCCGCGGCCCCTCGGGCGGCAGCGAGGGGAACTGGTAATCGACGAAGGGCCATTCGGTGGTCATGTCGGGTCGTCCGGACAGGGAGTTCCGCCGGAGAACAGGCGGAACGCGGCAAGGGTTCACCGCAGCCTATAGCCCAGCCGGCGCTCCCCCTCAACGCAGGCTTGCCGAAGCGTCCGCCGGACCCCAGGTCAGCACTGCGACGATGCACATCAGAGATCACAGACGGGAGAGAGACAATGGCAACCGCCCAACCGCCCCGCCCCGAATCAGCCCGCGACGAGAACGGCATGGTCTGCGACCTCGCGTCCGGCACGTGCGAGCCCTGCCGCGGCGGTATCCCGCCGATGGACCGCACCATGATCCAGCGCTACCTCGTCCAGGTGCCGGGCTGGAGCGTGGCGGAGAACCCGGACCGGCTGGTCCGCACCTTCACGTTCGACAACTTCCGCGCCGCCCAGGCCTTCGCCGTGCGCGTCGGCGACCTGTGCGAGGAGGAGGGCCACCACGCCGACATCCACCACGGCTGGGGCTACTGCACGGTCGAGTTCTGGACGCACAAGATCAACGGCCTGCACGAGAACGACTTCATCATGGCGGCCAAGGTGGACGGGCTGTACTCCGGCCCCTACGTGCCGGCCTCCGCCTCCATGGGCGACGCGGTGCCGACCAGGCGCTGAGCGGGGCGGCCTTGGCTGAAGACCCTTTTTCGAGTAGGGTCTAGCTGCTCCCTCCCCAGCGAGAGGCCCGCCCCGTGACCGACGCCGACGCGCTGCGTTCCTGGATCGGCCGCACCGAGCGGCGGCGCGACACGCTCTCCCCCTGGCCGCTGGCGGGACTGGCGGCGACGCTCGACCGCGAGGACGGGCATCCCCGCCTTGGCGACCCGCTACCACCCGGCGCGCACTGGCTGTATTTCCTGGAAGCCGCGCCGATGAGCCGGCTCGGCCCCGACGGGCACCCGCAGCGCGGCGGCTTCCTGCCGCCGGTGGCGCTGCCGCGGCGGATGTGGGCCGGCGGACGGCTGAGCTTCCTCGCCCCGCTGCGCGCCGGCGACGACGCCGAACGCGTGTCGGAGGTCGCCGACATCACGGTGCGCACCGGCCGCACCGGCGAACTGGTCTTCGTCATGGTGCGGCACACCATCAGCGGTCCGCATGGCGTTGCGCTGGTGGAGGAGCACGACATCGTCTACCGCGACCACCTGCCGCCCGGCGCCGCCCCGCCGCCGCAGCCCGCCCCGGCCGACGCGGCGTGGAGCGAGACGGTGCACCCCAGCCCGACCCTGCTGTTCCGCTATTCGGCGCTGACCTTCAACGGCCACCGCATCCACTACGACCGCCGCTACGCCATGGAGGAGGAGGGTTATCCCGGCCTCGTGGTGCACGGGCCGCTGATGGCGACGCTGCTGCTCGACTTCGCCGGTCGGCTGCGGCCGGGGCGGACGCCGGCGCGCTTCGCCTACCGGGTGCTGGCGCCTGTGTTCGACACCGCGCCCTTCACGCTGAACGCCCGGCCGGACGGCGACGGGCTCGCGCTGTGGGTGGCCGGCCCGGCGGGCGAGCTGGCCCTGTGGGCGGACGCGGTGTTCTGACGGCGGAACCGCCCGCCCCGCCCGCTGTTGCCCCGGTACCAGACCGGAGGCCCGCATGACCCAGGACACCCCCGAGCGCAAGCCCGACACCGCGAAGGACGAGGCGGCCAACGACAGGGCAGACATCACCATGCCGCCGCGCTGCGACGAGTACAGCGGCGGCGGCGGCTCCTTCCCCGACACCCGCGACCGCGTCGACCCCGGCCACAAGAACGGCGACTGCGACCGCATCGGCAACGCGCCCGACTGAGGGCCCGGGGTACTCCCGCCGCCGACCGGGCGCATCCGTCCCCTCCCCCAAATTGGCCGTAGCCAGCGGCGGCGCGCCGGGATAGAACCGCGGCATCGCAGCCACGGACCGCGACGGGACATGCTGAAGCGCCTCTACGACTGGACGATGGAGAAGGCCGCCTCGAAGAACAGCCGCACCTGGCTGGCGGCGGTGTCCTTCGCCGAAAGCTCGTTCTTCCCGATCCCGCCGGACCTGCTGATGATCCCCATGGTCATGGCGGACCGCCGCAACGCGTGGCGGATCGCGGCGCTGGCGACCGTCGCCTCGGTGGTCGGCGGCATCGCCGGCTACATGATCGGCTATTTCCTGTACGAGACCATCGGACGGTGGGTCATCGACCTCTACCACCTGACCGACAAGTTCGAGGCGCTGCGCCAGACCTTCCGCGACTACGGCGCCGAGATCCTGATCATCAAGGGGATGACGCCGATCCCCTACAAGCTGCTGACCATCACCGCCGGCGTCGCCGAGCTGAACATCTGGGTGTTCATCGGCGCGTCGATCATCTCGCGCTCCATGCGCTTCTTCCTGGTGGCCGGCCTGCTGTACTTCTTCGGCGCCCCGATCCGCACCTTCATCGAGAAGCGCCTGACCCTGGTCACCAGCGTCTTCGCCGTGGCGCTGGTCGGCGGCTTCCTGGTGGTGAAGCTGCTGTAGCCGAGACACCGTCGAGACACTGCCGCCCCTTCCCCTGTTGCCACCGGTGACGGAGCGATGGGAAGGAGCGGCATCATGAACACGTTGCAGGGCGCCTCGGTCGTGCTGACGGGCGCGTCGAGCGGGATCGGACGGGCCGCGGCGCAGGCGTTCGCGCGCCAGGGCGCGCGGCTGGTGCTGGCGGCGCGGCGCGGCGGCTTGCTGGAGGAGGTGGCGGAGGAGTGCCGCGCGTTGGGCGGCGAGGCCGTCGCCGTGCCGACCGACGTCACCGACGCCGACGCGGTGCACGGGTTGGCGCAGCGCGCGCTGGAAGCCTACGGCGGCATCGACGTCTGGGTGAACAACGCCGGCATCGGCGCCGTCGGCCGCTTCGAGGAGACTCCCGTCGAGGCGCACCGCCGCGTCATCGAGACCAACCTGCTGGGCCCCCTCTACGGCAGCCACGCGGTGATGCCGGTGTTCCGCCGCCAGGGGCGCGGCGTGCTGATCACCACCATCTCGGTCGGCGCCTACACCCCCGCCCCCTACGCCGCCGCCTATGCCGCCAGCAAGTTCGGCCTGGAGGGCCTGCTGGAGAGCCTGCGCGCCGAGGTCGGCGACCAGCCGGGCATCCAGGTCTGCGGCATCTACCCGTCCTTCACCGACACGCCGGGCATCCGGCACGGCGCCAACTACACCGGCCATGAGTTGGACCCGGAAAGCCCGTTCTACGACGACCCGGAGGACGTGGCGGAGACCATCGTCGCCGTGGCGCTGAAGCCGCGCCCGCGCACCACCGTGGGCGCGCTGGCCAAGCTGGCGCTGCTTGGCCACGTGGTGGCGCCGCGGTTGATGGAGCGCATCGGCGGCTACGGCGCCCGCCGTCACTTCAGCCGCACTCCGCCGGCCCCGATCACCGACGGCAACCTGTTCGAGCCGATGGAGGAGGGCCGCGGCGTGCACGGCGGCTTCCACCGCCCGCCCCCGTCCTGGGCCGCGCCGGCGATGATGGCCGGGGTGGCGGTTGTGGCGGCGGCGACCTACGCCGGGCTGCGGCGACGGCACTAAGCGGTTGGCGCGGGGGCGGTGCTTGCGCCACACTGCGCGCCATGCCGAAGCCCCCCACCCCCCGCAAGCCAGCGCCGGCCCACACCCGCCGGCCCGCCGCCCCGCCGTCCCAGCGCCCGCACGCCCCCCACCACGCAGAGGAGCACCGCAAGCTGTTCCGCGTCGCCGGTCTGGCCGCCGTGTCGGCGCTGTTCGAACGCGAACCGCAGCGGGTCGAGCGGCTGTTCTTCGACGAGCGGCTGAAGGACGCGGTCGGCGCCATCTGCCAGCGTCTCGCCCGCGCGCGGCGGCCCTACCGCATGGTGGACGGCGAGGAACTGGCGCGCGTCGCCGGGACCCCGATGCACGGCGGCGTGGTGGCGCTGATCGAGCCGCGCCCGGTGCCCGCCTTCGACCCCGAAGCCGCCCGGCGCTGGGCCGCCGACAAGCGGCCGCTGCTGATCCTCGACGGCGTCGGCAACCCGCACAACCTCGGCGCCATCGTGCGCACCGCCGCGTTCTTCGGCTTTCCCCGGCTGATCCTCTCCGACCACCCGGCCCAGGCCCTGCCGTCGGAAGCCGGCTACCGCGTCGCCGAAGGCGGGTTCGAATGGCTGGAGGTCTACCGCGCCGAGCGCTTCGTCACCGCGCTGAAGCGGCTGAAGGGCGCCTACCGGGTGGTCGGCACCGCGCTCAGCCCGCACGCCCGGCCGCCCGCCGCGCTGGCCCCGTCCAAGGACGGCCGCCCGGTCGCCCTGGTGCTCGGCAACGAGGAGGAGGGGCTGCCGCCCGCCACCCTGGCCGCATGCGAAGAGGTGGTGATGATTCCGGGGGCCGGGCACGTGCAGTCGCTCAACGTCGCGGCCACCGCGGCAATCCTCTTCCATGCGCTGTCATCGGCGGAATCGCTGCGACTTTCCTCGGATACATGATATAGGTCACGTACAACGATAGAGTGCTTGCCGTATGACCGGAGAACCTGGGCCGCGAGATGGTCCCGGTTGGCGCCACTCTATCCGACTCCTGACCGACGCCGCACGCGCATGGCATCCGACACCCACATGGCCTTCCAGGTCGACGCCGTGCCGAGGCCGAAGGCCGCCGCGCCCGCGACACGGCTGAACCCGCGGGTGCTGCTGCTGGCCTTCGCGGTGCTGACCGCCGCCATCCTCGGCGCCGCGTGGTGGATGGCAGGGGAGTTCGCCGCCTCGGCGCGCAGCGTCGCCGCCCGCCACCTCGCCACCATCGTGGACCTCCGCCTGGAGCAGGTCATCGACTGGCAGGGCGACTGGAACGGCGCCGCCAGGGTGATCCACGGCGACACCGTGCTGGGCGAATGGATCGACGAACTGTTCGGCGGCATCGCGTCGGAGGACCGCATCGCCGCGCTGTCGGGCCGCCTCGCCTCGGTGCGCGAGGGCTACGGCTACCACGCGGTGACGCTGTACGACCGCGAGGGCCGGGCGTGGCTGGGCGCCGATGACGGGCAGCCCGCGCCACCCGCCGACGCCGTTGACGCCGCGCTGGTCCGCCAGGCGCTGACGGGCAAGCGGATCGTCAATTCCGACCTGATGGTCTTCGCGCGCCCGACCGGGGAGGAGGCGCCGCGCGTCACCGTGCACCTGCACAGCGCGGTGCCGCTGCGCCGCCACGGCAGCGACGAGCCGGTCGGCGTCATGGTGCTGAGCCACGACGCCACCCGCTCGCTGGCCGCCTACCTGCAGGGGGTCGAGACGTCCGGGCCGCGCGTCGACCTGCGGCTGGTGCCCGACCAGCCGGGCGACATTCCGGTGGTCGGCGCCGGCGCCCACCTCGGCACGCTGGAGCGCATGGGCCCGGCCACGCCCGCCGCCTACGCCGAGGTCCGGCGGGCCGGCGAGGCCGCGGTGACCACCCGCGGCGAGGTCGGCCGGCCGCTGCTCGCCATCGCCCGCCCCATTCCCGAGACGTCCTGGCAGCTCGTCGCCCGCACCGAGATGCGCGCGATCGAAGACGCCAACCTGCGCGAACGCAACCAGCTGCTGGCGCTGGCGCTGGCCGGCGTCGTGCTGGTGGCCTCGGTGCTGGTGGCGCTGCGCCGCGACCAGGAGCTGAACGTCGCCCGCACCCGGCTGGCCGCGCAGGCCTCGCTCGACGAGAGCGAGGCGCGCTTCCACATGTTCATGGACAACTCGCCCGCCATCGCCTTCCTCAAGGACGAGCGCGGCCGGCTGCTCTACACCAACGTCGCCTTCCGCCGCGCCTTCGGCTTCGACGACCGGGAGTGGTTCGGCCGCCCGACGGAGGAGCTGTGGCCGGCCGACACCGCCGGTGCGCTGATGCGCAACGACCGCATGGTGCTGGAGACCGACGCCCCCGGCCTGTTCGAGCAGGATTACACCGACGCGCGCGGCACCACGGTGTGGCTGGTCTCCAAGTTCCCGTTCCGCGATTCGTCCGGGCGCCGCTTCCTCGGCGGCACCGCGGTGGACATCACCGAGCGCCGCCGGCAGGAGGAGGCGCTGCGCCGCCGCACCATGGCACTGGCGGCGTCCAGCCGCTGCGGCGACATCCTCGCCCGCGACCTGCCGGAGGAGTCGCTGCTGGCCGAGATCTGCCGTGCCATCGTCGAGGAGACCGGCTGCCGCCTCGCCTGGGTTGGCTACGCGCTCGACGACGCGGCGAAGTCCGTGCGCGCCGTGGCGCGGGCCGGCGTGGACGCCGGCTGCATCGACGGCGTGGCGATGTGCTGGGCCGACACCGAGCGGGGCCGCACCCCGATGGGCACGGCGATCCGCACCGGCCGGCCGGTGGTGGTGCGCGACATCCGCACCGACCCCGGTTTCCGGCCCTGGCGCGAGGAGGCGACGCGGTGCGGCTTCGGCTCGGTCCTCGGCCTGCCGATCGCGCTGGGTCAGCCGGGCGCGGCCACGGCGGAGGCCGGCGGCCACGTGATCGGCGCGCTGAGCGTCTACGCAGCACCCACCGACGCCTTCGGCGCCGAGGAGGTCGCGCTGTTCCGCGAACTGGCGGCCAAGTTGGCGCTGGGCATCGCCCGCGAGCGCGAACGCGCCGAACGCCGGCGCGTCGAGGCCGCGCTGCGCGAGAGCGAGCAGCGCTACCGCCGCCTGTTCACCGGCGCCAAGGCGGTGGAGATGCTGATCGACCCGGCCGACGGCTGCATCGTCGACGCCAACCAGGCGGCAGAAAAGTTCTACGGCTGGCCGCGCGCCACCCTGACGGCGATGCGCATCGCCGACATCAACTGCCTGACGGCGGAGGAGACCGCCAGGGAAATGGCGCTCGCCCGCGCCCAGGACCGCTCGCACTTCGAGTTCCGCCACCGGCTGGCCTCGGGCGAGGTGCGGGACGTCGAGGTGCACTCCGGCCCGATCATGGTCGGCGACCGCGAGCTGCTGTACTCCATCGTGCACGACGTCACCGACCGCCGCCGCGCCGAGCGCGCGCTGGCCGAGACCACGGCGGCGCTGGAGCGCTCGAACGCCGAGCTGCAGCGCCTCGCCATGCGGGACGCGCTGACCGGCGTCTCCAACCGCCGCCACTTCACCACGGTGGCCGAGCGCGACATCGCGACGGCGCGCCGGCACCACCGGCCGCTCAGCGTGCTGATGATCGACTTCGACCACTTCAAGGCGGTGAACGACACGCACGGCCATGCGGTGGGCGACGAGGTGCTGCGCGCGCTGGTCGGCGTGATGCAGACGGTGCTGCGCGCCGCCGACCATCTCGGCCGCCACGGCGGCGAGGAGTTCGTGGTGCTGCTGCCCGACACCGCCATCGACGGTGCCGTCGCCTCGGCCGAGCGGCTGCGCGCCGCGGTCGCCGGCACGGCGCTGACCGGCCGCGACGGCGCGCCGCTCGCCTGCACCATCAGCGTCGGCGCGACCGAGTGGAGCCCCGCCGACGCCACCATCGAGGCGGCGTTCAGGCGCGCCGACGCCGCCCTCTACGAGGCCAAGGCCGCCGGCCGCAACACGGTCCGCTGCGCGATGCCGGAGGCGGTGGCGTAAGGACTGAAAAGCCCCTCCCCCCTCTCCCGTTGAGGGAGAGGGGCTTCACGAACGAACACCGGCAACTCACGCCAGCGCCACGATCAGCAGCACCGCCACGATCCCCATCGACAGCAGCGGCAGCAGCTCGACGCCGTTGCGGTTCCAGGTCGGCGCCCGGCCGTGGCCGCGGCCGTGGTGGCCGTGCGGGTGCGGGTCGCCCATGGCGACCACGTCGGCCCGGGTGGTCGGGCGCACGTTCGGCGCGGAGATCGCCGGGGCCGCCGGGCTCGCGATGGTGACGACGCCATCGCTGTTGCCGCTGGTGGCGTCGGGATGCGGCCGGGTCAGCGTCGGGTCGACGTCCACGTCGATGCCGGCGCGCTCAAGCCGGTCCACCACCTCGGCGACCTCGGTGGCCGACATCGTGTCGATGGGCAGGGCGCGGCCGAGGTCCTCGACGCTCAGGCGACCGCCCTGGCGGCGGGCGTCCTCTTCCAGGCGGCGGTAGGCGGTGTCGTCGATGGGCATGGATGCGACCTCCCGTTTCTGTGTCTTGCGCACTCCTTAACGGTCGGGAGCGGCTGGGGGTCCGACAAGCCCCCCTCGGAACGCCGCCTCCGCTTCGGCCGCCAATTCCCCTTCCCGCCCGGCGTAGCGCGGCGAGAAGTGGAAGGGCACGATCCGCCCTACCCCGGCCGCCGCGGCCAGCCGTCCGGCCTGCGCGGCGGTGAGGTGGTTGCGCTGCGCCGCCAGCTCGGCGTCGACGTCGAGGAACGGCGCCTCGATGAACAGCACGTCGGCGCCGCGCGCCAGATCGACGATGCGCTCCCCGTTGCGGGACGGCGGGCCGGCGTCCACCACGTAGGCGATGGCCTGCCCCGGCGTGGTGGACAAGGCACCCTCGCGCAACCGGCCGAGCGGCAGCACCGCCTCGCCGCCGCCCGGGCGGGCGGCGAGAACGGCCGTGTCGTCCGACTCGCCGCGCAACACCGCGCGCTTGAGGTCGCGCAGCCACGGCCCAGTGCTCAGCCCCAGCGCCTCCAGGCCGCTCTTCCAGACGTTGACGTGCGCCGGCTCTTCGACGCGCAGCGCGAGGCACGGCGTTCCGTGGTCGAGCACCGCCGCCCGCACCGTCAGCGCGTCCTCCCGCAGCAGCACGCCGTTCCCGACGCGGGTTTCCCGCTCCGCCTCGCGGCTGAAGGCCCGGCGGCTGTGGAAGTCGGCGGTCCGCGCCGAGCCGTCTCCATGCAGCGCGGTGGCGGTGATCACGAAATCGTGCACATAGCCCGGCGCGAGGTTCCAGGTGTAGCCGGCCAGCCGCCCGGCGACGCGGTCGATGAACCCCTCCGGCCCGAAGAGGTGAAGCGCCTTCTCCCGCCCCAGGCAGACGCGCAGCAGCCGGTCGAGCCCGGCAAAATGGTCCATGTGGGCGTGCGTAACGAAGGCGTGCGTCACCCGCAGCAGGGTGCGCGGCGGCACCGGCGCCAGATCGCCGAGGTCGAACAGCAGCGCGCGCCGCTCGAACAGGAACTCGACCAGCAGGCCGGGATCCTCGTCGGGCGGGTTGATGAGCCGGGGGTGCAGCAGCGGTTTCAGGGTCGTTGTCCCCGGATGAGGGTTGCCGGCGCGGCCGGGCGGTCCAACCTTGCCCCTGGGCTACCATATAAGAGCGAATCCGATGACCGGACGGGAGGCCGGACCGCCATGCTTGAACACTTCCTGCGCAAGCCCCTCACGCTGCCCACCGCCGCCGAGGCCCTGCCCGGCCGCGACCGCGCCATGCCGGTGCCCGAGCGCCACCACGTCAACGGCCGGCCGCTGAAGCCGCCCTACCCCGAGGGGCTGGAGGTCGCCGACTTCGGCCTCGGCTGCTTCTGGGGGGCGGAGCGCAAGTTCTGGCAGGTGCCGGGCGTCTGGGTCACCGCCGTCGGTTACCAGGGCGGCGAGACGCCCAACGCCACCTACGAGGAGGTGTGCAGCGGCCGCACCGGCCACGCCGAGGTGGTGCGCGTCGTCTACGATCCGGCCAAGGTGCGCTACGAGGATCTGCTGACGGTGTTCTGGGAAAGCCACGACCCCACCCAGGGCATGCGCCAGGGCAACGACGTCGGCACGCAGTACCGTTCCGCCATCTACGTCCATTCCGAGTCGCAGCGTGCGGCGGCCGAGGCCTCGCGCGCCGCCTACGAGCGGGCGCTGAAGAACGCCAGCTACGGCGCGATCACCACCGAGATCCGCGACGCGCCGCCCTTCTATTTCGCCGAGGACTACCACCAGCAGTACCTGTCGAAGAACCCCGGCGGCTACTGCGGCCTCGGCGGCACGGGGGTGAGCTGCCCGGGGTGAGCGGGCATCATGTGCCCCCACCTTCCCGCACTTACGGCGGGGAGCGTGGGGGCAGGTGATGCAGGGGAGTGACATCGCACCGCCGTCACCAAGGCTTGGTTGCAGCCGGCGGTGGGTTCCGGGTATGGTTCCGGCGGCCCTTGAAGCCGTCCCGGCACCCGACGCGAAACCGCACATTTCATGACCAAGGAAAGAACTGAGCTGTCCACGCCCGCGCTGAGCGGCCTCCTGGACTTCTGGCTCAGCAAATGCTCCGGCGGGAATCCGCCGGTGTCCAGCACGATCACGCCGGCTGAGCTGCGGCCGTGGAAGGACAACATTGTCATCTTCGAGGTCATCGGAGAGGACAACTACGTCTATTCCTATTACGGCAAGGCGCTGGAGAAGGCCTGGGGGCACTCGCGCCTCGGCCACACGCTGGACGCCCTGCCCGACGACCAGCGCCGCACGCTGCACGAGGAGTACGAGACCGTGCTGCGCGAGCGCCTGCCCGTGTCGCGCGTCTACACCGGCAGCTTCGACGACGTCGCCCGCACCTGGGAACGCCTGGTGCTGCCGCTGTCCAGCGACGCCGGCATCGTCGACAAGCTGCTGGTCGCCGCCTACGAGATGCCCACCTCCTTCCCCGTCCGCCCCTTCACCCTCGATTCCAAGCCAGCGGGAGCCACGGCATGAAGCCGCGTACGCCCCACCTGACCGCGCCCGCCACACAGTCGGGCATCGTCACCGCGGACGAGTTCAATCTGTGGTGCGCGCTGAACAGCCGCCCGTTCAACCTCGTGCCCAACGCGCGCAGCGATGGCCACACGCTGTGGGACGTCGAGGTGCTGCCCGGCACGCCCGGCTCGGGCCGCGTGTACTCGACCAACCTGGGTGACGAGGCGCTGGCGGTGGTCGCCGGCTTCGCCTTCCTGGCCGGCGTCGAGTGGGCCTACGAGGCCCGCTCCGCCATGGCCGAGGAGCACCAGCAGGCCGCCGCGCCGAAGCCGGAACCCGCCCCGGCCGCCGCCGCGCCGGAGGCCGCCCCGGCCGAACCGCCGGCGCCCGCCGCTGTGGAGCCCCCCGCTCCCGTGGCCGCCCCGCTGCACGTGATCGTCCCGGCGCCCGCTGTCGAGGAGTCGAAGCCGCGCGCCGCGGGCGAGCCGTACCGGTTGCCGGCCTCCACGCTGCTGCAGTCGCCGCCGCCGCTCCCGCCGGCGCAGCACGATGAAACGGTACTCACGCAGAACACGCGCATGCTGGAGACGGTGCTGAAGAACTTCCGCGTGCGCGGCGAGATCATGGACGTGCGCCCCGGCCCGGTGGTGACGCTCTACGAGTACGAGCCGGCGCCCGGCACCAAGTCGGCCACCGTCATCAACCTGACCGATGACATCGCCCGCTCGATGAGCGTGGTCACCGCCCGCATCGCCATCGTGCCCGGCCGCAGCGTCATCGGCGTCGAGCTGCCGAACCCGGTGCGCGAGATGGTCTACCTGCGCGAGATGTTCGACTCCGAGTCGTTCCGCTCCTCGCAGGCGCAGCTCGCCATCGCGCTCGGCAAGGACATCAGCGGCGAACCGGTCGTCGCCGATCTGGCGCGCATGCCGCACCTGCTGGTGGCCGGCACCACCGGCTCGGGCAAGTCGGTGGCGATCAACACGATGATCCTGTCGCTGCTCTACCGCCTGCCGCCGGAGCGCTGCCGCTTCATCATGATCGACCCGAAGATGCTGGAGCTGTCGGTCTACGACGGCATCCCGCACCTGCTGACCCCGGTGGTCACCGACCCGAAGAAGGCCGTGGTCGCGCTGCGTTGGGCGGTGCGCGAGATGGAGAGCCGCTACGAGGCGATGTCGCGCCTCGGCGTGCGCAACATCGAGGGCTACAACGCCCGCATCGCCGAGATGCAGGCCAAGGGCGAGAAGCTGCCGCGCCGCGCCCCCGCTGGCGACACCGACTCACTGTTCGACCTGACCTCGGACGAGCCGGTGCCGCTGCACTACATCGTGGTCATCGTCGATGAGATGGCCGACCTGATGCTGGTGGCCGGCAAGGACATCGAGGCGGCGATCCAGCGTCTGGCGCAGATGGCCCGCGCGGCGGGCATCCACCTGATCATGGCGACGCAGCGCCCGTCGGTGGACGTCATCACCGGCACCATCAAGGCCAACTTCCCGACCCGCATCAGCTTCCAGGTGACGTCCAAGATCGACAGCCGGACCATCCTCGGCGAGGCCGGGGCAGAGCAGCTGCTCGGCCAGGGCGACATGCTCTACATGCAGGGCGGCGGCCGCATCACCCGCGTGCACGGCCCCTTCGTCTCCGATTCGGAGGTCGAGGAGATCGTCCAGTTCGTCAAGGCGCAGGGCCAGCCGAACTACGTCACCGCGATCACCGAGGAGGAGGAGGAGCTGGTCGCCGACGAGGACGACGATGCGGCCGGCGGCGCCACCGGCGACGACCTGTACATGCAGGCGGTCAACCTGGTGGTGCGCGACGGCAAGGTGTCGGTCAGCTTCATCCAGCGCCAGCTGCAGATCGGCTACAACCGCGCTGCCCGCCTGGTCGAGCGCATGGAGCAGGAACGCGTCGTCTCCCCCGCCAACCACCAGGGCAAGCGCGAGGTGCTGCTGTCGGTGGCCGGCCTGTCGGCGAAGCGCGCGGGGGTGTAGTTTGCAACCGTAGCCCTCCCCCGCTCCGGCGGGGGCGGGCGAGGAACGGAGGCCGCCCATGAAGTCCCACTTCGTCACCTTCGCGCACTACAACCGCTGGGCCAACCGCCGCCTCTACGCCGTCGCCGCGGAGCTGACCGACGCGCAGTTCCGCGAGGACCGCGGCGCCTTTTTCGGCTCGCTGCGCGGCACGCTGAACCACCTGCTGGTCGGCGACCGGGTGTGGTTCAACCGCTTCACCGGCGAGGGCGTCAACCCGCCGAGCCTCAACGCCATCCTGCACGACGGCTTCGACGAGCTTCGCACCGCCCGCGCGGCGGAGGACGAGCGCATCCTCGCCTTCGTCAACGACCTGGACGCATCGCGCCTCGACCGGCCCTTCGCCTACCGCAGCATGGACGGCTCGCCCGTCGAGCTGCCGCTCGGCCAGCTGCTGGCGCACGTCTTCAACCACCAGACGCACCACCGCGGGCAGGCGCACACGCTGCTGACGCAGTTCGGCCTCAGCGTGCCGGCGCTGGACCTCGTCTACTTCCTGCGCGATTGACGCGGAACGCGCCCCCCCCTGAGGCGGCCAAGCATCGCCCGCGCCGGACTTCAGCAAACACTCCACGCGTGCATATCTATATATTCATACCAATTTTCTGGCCGCAGCATTATTATCCGCCTACGATTAAAGGAGATCCGATCAGGGGAACAATACATTAATCGGGCGAAGCATTCGCATGCCTTCGCCGGAAAGGACTCTCCTCGGATCGCTTATACGGCACAGCGGGAGAGAATTATGGTATTTCGCACCATCATGGGGGTCGGCGTCGCCGTCGGCCTGCTGGCCGCGACGGCGGCGCACGCGCAGGACGCCGCGGCCCAGTCGAACGCGCAGAAACCGAACGCGCAGGGCTGGACCCCCGCGCAGCAGGCCCAGTACTACACCGAGGACCAGGGCTCGCGGATGATCCCGCTGCGCTGGCTCCAGGCGCTGAAGCAGCGCGACCGCAAGACGCCGTTCCTCGCCGACAGCCTGCAGCGCTACGGCTACCTGCCCAACATGGCCTCGGCCGTCGCCGGCCTGCCGGTCGGCTTCAACGCGACCAACGGCAACCGCAACGACAGCGTCATCGGCATGACCTGCGCCGCCTGCCACACGCGCGACCTGCGCATCAACGGCCAGACGCTGCGCATCGACGGCGGCCCGGCGATCACCGATTTCTTCGCCTTCATGGTGGACCTGGACGACGCCGTCACCTACGCGCTCGGGCCGGGCTGGGTCGAGTTCGCGCAGGCGGTGCCCGAGCCGAGGAACAAGGCGCAGCTGCGCAAGCAGGTGCTGGAATGGGCGATCCCCTTCCACACGCTGATGAGCAAGGCGCTGACCGGCACGCCGTGGGGCCTCGCCCGCCTCGACGCGGTGTCGATGATCTACAACCGGCTGACCGGCCTCGACCTCGGGCCCAAGCAGGCCAACTACCTGATCCCGGAGAACATCCAGCCGGCCATCGCCCCGGTCCGCTACCCGTTCCTGTGGAACGCCGGCCGGCAGAACAAGACGCAGTGGCCGGGCTTCACCGACCAGACCAGCGTGCTCGCCCCGCTCGGCCGCAACATCGGCGAGGTGTTCGGCGTCTTCGGCCAGTTCAACCCGGTGAAGAGCGAGTGGCACCCGATCCTCGGCGTCAACTACTGGAACAACAACTCGGTCCAGATGACCGGGCTGAAGATCCTCGAGGACCTGATCACCACGCTGAAGCCGCCGCCCTTCCCCGGCGCCATCGACCAGACCAAGGTGAACCGCGGCCTTCAGCTCTACAACGCGGAGTGCCTGGGCTGCCACGCGCTGCCCACCGGCACCGCGCGGGCGAGCTGGAACACGCCGATCCAGAACGTCGGCACCGACGGCACGGAATGGCTGGTGCTGCCCCGCACCGCCAACCCGGGCGTGCTGACCGGCGCCTCGCTGCCGAAGGAGCTGGACCCGACCAGCGCGCCGCTGGCCAACCCGTCGCCGTCCATCGCGATCCTGCAGACGTCGGTGATGGGCAGCATCCTGCAGCACCTGCTGCCGGCGCTGCAGCCCACCGACGTCTCGCTGAAGAACGTCGACGCCGACGCGCTCAACACCATGCAGTTCTTCAAGAACCGCGGCATCGACGCGCAGACCGCCACGGCGGCGGCGGCCACGGCGAACGCCGCGGACAAGCCGCAGTCGTCGGGCACCTTCTGCGACGTCGGCTACAGCCCGCCGTGCTACGAGTCGCGCGTGCTCTACGGCATCTGGTCGGCGGCGCCATACCTGCACAACGGCTCGGTGCCGACGCTGTGGGACCTGCTGACCCCGGCCGCCCAGCGCCCGGCGACCTTCGAGATCGGCGCCGACTACGACGCGGTCAATGTCGGTCTGGCGAAGACGCAGACCGGCCTGAAGACGGTGATGAAGACCACCGGCTGCGAAGACCTGAAGTCCGGCAACAGCCGCTGCGGGCACGAGTTCGGCACCACCCTGTCCGACGCGGACAAGTGGGCGCTGGTCGAGTTCCTGAAGGGGCTGTAAGCGGTCCGGAACGGCGTGCGGCGGCGGAGCGATCCGCCGCCGCTTCACCCCAGCAGCTGCAGCGTGCCGCTGGCCGCGAACAGCACCAGCATCGCCTCGATGACGGCGAGCAGGCCGCGCAGCATCACCAGCACGGCGTCGGTCAGCCGGTCGCGCTGGGGAAAGACGTCGGTGACCATCTCCACCACGGCGCGGCGCAGGCGGGCCGTCGCCGTGCCGGTGACCAGCAGCATGACCGGGGAGCCGACCAGGAAGTACGCCACGCCCTTCCACCAGGTGAACAGCGCCGGGGCACCGGCGAAGGCGTAGATGCCCGCGGCGATCCACAGGACCGCCGGCCACAGGTCCACCGGCCCCAGGCTGCCGGTGGGCGCACCCTCATGCGGGCCGCCCATCGCCCTCAGCCGCCGGGCAGGTGGCGGTAGGCCAGCACGCTGGCCGGCCGGCCGGACTCGTCGGTGAGCGGCAGCATGACCTCGACGAAGCGGGAGCCCGGCAGGATCGGGTCGCCCTTGACCAGCAGGCTGACCGGTTCGCCGCCGTCCAGGCAGGCCCTGAGATCGACCAGCCAGCGCTCCGCCGCGTCGGGGTGCAGCGCCGACACCGTCTTCATCAGCGGGCGCGTGCCCAGCCGGCGCTGGATCGCCCGGCCGCAGGCGCGGTAGAGGAAGTCCTTGCCGCCGTCCACCGGCACCAGCAGCGCCAGCCGCGGCACCGCCTCGCGGATCTGCGCGGTGTCCAGGTCCCAGGAGGCCGGCAGCGCCTTGAGCTGCGCCTTCAATCGTAGCCAGTGCGCGACCAGCACGCGCGCCGCGGGCGGCACCTTGTCGATGTCCAGCGGCTCGGTCCGGCGGCCGTCCGGCTCGGGTTCGGCCTTCGGCTTGGGCGCAGGAGGGGCGGCGACCGCGGCGGGCACGCTGGCGCCGCTGGCGATCAGCGCCGAGATGGCGGCCGAGGGCCCCGGCGTGCGCTCCGACCGGCCGCCATGGGACCGCAGCAGGGGCAGCGACTGCCACGCCGTGCAGGTGTGATAGGCCTTGGTGACCTTGCGGTAGTCCTGGCTGATCGCGGTCAGGCAGGCGCCCTCGACGCTGTAGCGGGTGACGTGCACCAGGGTGTTGTCGGGCGCCATCGCGCGCTCGCCGCCCCAGGAGACGCAGGCGGCGCAGGCGCGGCTGTCTTTGGCGAAGGCGTGCACGGACATGGAGGCGGCTCCGAAAGGGGTACGGCAACCCCGGTGCATCGATTGATGACGCCGTTCGAGCGGCGGTTCAAGCGGCGTTTCAGCCCACGCTTGCATTGTTTCAGCGGCATGGCCGGATCGCCCAACCGGGCTCTTCCCCCCGGCGGGGTTAGTCCGTATAAGGGGGCCTTGCCACGTCATATTCCCGCCCCCTCTCCCCGCGCACACGGCGGGGAGGGGGCTTTTGCTGACTGAATGCCAGAAGCGAGCCGCCATGCCCAAGCGTACCGATATCAAGTCCATCTGCATCGTCGGCGCGGGGCCGATCGTCATCGGTCAGGCTTGCGAGTTCGACTATTCCGGCGTCCAGGCCTGCAAGGCGCTGAAGCAGGAGGGGTACCGGGTCATCCTGGTCAACTCCAACCCGGCCACCATCATGACCGACCCGGGCCTCGCCGACGCCACCTACATCGAGCCGATCACCCCCGCCGTGGTCGCCAAGATCCTTGAGAAGGAGCGCCCCGACGCGCTGCTGCCCACCATGGGCGGCCAGACCGCGCTGAACACCGCCATGGCGCTGTCCGACGACGGCACCCTGGAGCGCCTGGGCGTGGAGATGATCGGCGCCAAGCGCGACGTCATCGCCAAGGCCGAGGACCGCATCCTGTTCCGCGACGCCATGGACAAGCTGGGCCTCGAGTCCCCGCGCTCGCGCATGGTGAAGTCCTTCCGCGAGGCGCTGGAGGCGCTGGAACTCGTCGGCCTGCCCGCCATCATCCGCCCGTCCTTCACGCTGGCCGGCACCGGCGGCGGCATCGCCTACAACCGCGAGGAGTTCGAGGACATCGTGCGCGGCGGCCTGCGCGCCAGCCCGGTCGGCGAGGTGCTGATCGAGGAATCGGTGCTGGGCTGGAAGGAGTATGAGATGGAGGTCGTCCGCGACAAGGCGGACAACTGCATCATCATCTGCTCCATCGAGAACATCGACCCGATGGGCGTGCACACCGGCGATTCGATCACCGTCGCCCCGGCGCTGACGCTGACCGACAAGGAATACCAGATCATGCGCAACGCCTCGATCGCGGTGCTGCGCGAGATCGGGGTGGAGACCGGCGGTTCCAACGTGCAGTTCGCCGTCAGCCCGACCACCGGCCGCCTGGTGGTGATCGAGATGAACCCGCGCGTGTCGCGCTCCTCGGCGCTGGCGTCGAAGGCCACCGGCTTCCCGATCGCCAAGATCGCCGCCAAGCTGGCGGTCGGCTACACCCTGGACGAGCTGACCAACGACATCACCGGCTGCACGCCCGCGAGCTTCGAGCCGACGATCGACTACGTCGTCACCAAGATGCCGCGCTTCACCTTCGAGAAGTTCCCGGGCGCCGAGCCGCTGCTGACCACCTCCATGAAGTCGGTCGGCGAGGCGATGTCGATCGGCCGCACCTTCGCTGAGTCCGTGCAGAAGGCGCTGCGCTCCATGGAGACCGGCCTGACCGGCTTCAACGAGGTGCACATCGGCGTGGCCGGCGTCGAGCCGGATGCGGCCACCATCCGCGGCGCGCTGGCCAAGCCGACGCACGACCGCCTGCTGGTGATCGCCCAGGCGTTCCGCCACGGCTTCTCGGTCGCCGACGTGCAGCACGCCTCCAAGTACGACCCGTGGTTCCTGGAGCAGATCAAGGCCATCGTCGAGGCCGAGGCGGTGGTGAAGGCGAACGGCTTGCCGACGGCCAAGGACGGCTGGCTGAAGCTCAAGCAGATGGGCTTCTCCGACGCCCGCCTCGCCGAGCTGTCAGGCAAGTCCGAAGCCGAGGTCGCGGCGGCCCGCCGCGCCGTGCAGGTGACGCCGGTGTTCAAGCGCATCGACACCTGCGCCGCCGAGTTCCCGTCGCGCACCCCCTACATGTACTCGACCTACGAGACCGACGGGTCGGGCGAGGCGGAGTGCGAGTCCGAGCCGACCGACAAGACCAAGGTCGTGATCCTCGGCGGCGGCCCGAACCGCATCGGCCAGGGCATCGAGTTCGACTACTGCTGCGTTCACGCCGTCTACGCGCTGCGCGAGGCCGGCTATGAGACCATCATGGTCAACTGCAACCCGGAGACGGTCTCCACCGACTACGACACCTCCGACCGCCTGTACTTCGAGCCGCTGACCGCCGAGGACGTGATCGAGCTGGTCCGCGTCGAGCAGCGCAACGGCAAGGTCCTGGGCTGCATCGTGCAGTTCGGCGGCCAGACGCCGCTGAAGCTGGCCGAGGCGCTGGAGAAGGCCGGCATCCCGATTCTCGGTACCTCGCCGGACGCCATCGACCTCGCCGAGGACCGCGAGCGCTTCCAGAAGCTGCTGCACGAGCTGGGCCTGAAGCAGCCGGCCAACGGCCTCGCCCGTTCGCTCAAGGAGGCCGAGACGGTCGCCGAGCGCATCGGCTTCCCGGTCGTCATCCGCCCGTCCTACGTGCTGGGCGGCCGCGCCATGGAGATCGTCCACGACATGGCCGGGCTCCAGCGCTACATGGGCACCGCCGTGAAGGTGTCCGGCAAGAACCCGGTGCTGATCGACAGCTACCTGCAGGACGCCATCGAGGTGGACGTGGACGTGGTCTGCGACGGCCAGCAGGTCTACGTGGCGGGCGTGATGGAGCACATCGAGGAGGCCGGCATCCACTCCGGCGACTCCGCCTGCGCGCTGCCGCCCTACTCGCTGCCCAAGGACGTGATCGCCGAGATCGAGCGGCAGTCCGACTCGCTGGCCCGCGCGCTCAAGGTCGTCGGCCTGATGAACGTGCAGTTCGCGGTGAAGGACGGCACGGTTTACATCCTGGAGGTCAACCCGCGCGCCAGCCGCACGGTGCCCTTCGTCGCCAAGGCCACCGGCACCGCCATCGCCAAGATCGCCGCCCGCGTCATGGCCGGCGAGCGCCTGAAGGACTTCAAGCTGAACGGCCCGAACCCGCCGCACACCGCGGTGAAGGAAGCCGTCTTCCCGTTCGCCCGCTTCCCCGGCGTGGACGTGGTGCTGGGCCCGGAGATGAAGTCCACCGGCGAGGTCATGGGCCTCGACCACAACTTCGCGCTGGCCTTCGCCAAGTCGCAGCTGGGCGCCGGCGTCACGCTGCCGACCCAGGGCACCGCCTTCATCTCGGTCAAGGACCGCGACAAGGCGTCGCTGGTGGCCATCGCGAAGAAGCTCCAGGACATGGGCTTCCGCCTGGTCGCCACCGTCGGCACCGCCGCCTTCCTGAAGGACTCGGGCGTCGTCGCGGAGATCGTGAACAAGGTTGTGGAGGGCAAGCCGCACATCGTCGATCACATGATCAACGGCGAAGTGGCGCTGGTCATCAACACCACGGAGGGTGCCCAGGCGCTGTCCGACAGCTTCAGCCTGCGGCGCACGGCGCTGACCTACAACATCCCCTACTACACCACCGTGGCGGGGGCGCGGGCGGCGGTGGAGGCCATCGCGGCGCTGCGGAACGGCAGCCTTGAAGTTGCCCCGCTGCAGTCGTACCTTAGCGGATCGTACTAGGGATGGTTGACGGCGCGGCGGCTTCCGTCGCGCCGAAATCTTTCCCTGGATTCGTGTTCGCTGGGTTGATGGACCGCAAGACATGGAAAAAGTGCCGATGACCGCGGCGGGTTACGACCGCCTGCAGGAAGAGTTGAAGCACCTGAAGGTCGTGGAGCGGCCCGCCGTCATTAAGGCGATCGCCGAGGCGCGCGAGCACGGGGACCTGTCGGAAAACGCCGAGTACCACGCCGCGCGCGAGCGCCAGAGCTTCATCGAAGGCCGCGTCGGCGAGTTGGAGGACAAGATCAGCCGGGCCGAGGTCATCGACCCGTCCAAGCTGTCGGGCGACACCGTCAAGTTCGGCGCCACCGTGACGCTGGCCGACGAGGACACCGACCAGGAGATCACCTACCAGATCGTCGGTTCGGAGGAGAGCGACATCAAGAACGGCTTCCTGTCGATCACCTCGCCGCTGGCGCGCGCGCTGATCGGCAAGTCGGTCGGCGACAGCGTCGAGGTGCCGACCCCCGGCGGCTCGAAGCTGTACGAGATCGTCACCCTCGCCTTCAAGTAAGCCCGTCCGGGCTGCCTCCCGATGCGCCACGCCCTCGCCCTGGCCGCCGCCTGCGCGCTGCTGTCCGGCTGCCTGCTGCCGGACCGCTTCGACGCGACGCTGGAGGTCGGGGCGGAGCGGGCGACGCTCGACTACCGCGGCGAGTTGGTGGCGATGTCCGCCTACGCCGACGCCGCCAAGCTGACGCCCGCCGAGGACGAAAAGGCCGTGCGCGAGGCGCTGGACGCCGTCGCCGCGGACGTTCGCACGGACGGCGGCACGGTGGACTACGCGCCGCTCGGCAAGGGCCGCGCCAAAGCGGCGGTGCACTGGATGCAGGCGCTGCCGCCGGTGGGTGAAAAGACCACGTTCGCCGACCTCGTCGCCATCCGCCGGCAGCCCGACGGCTCCCTGGAGATCGTCACCCCGGCGCTGAAGGACCGCGACCGCACGCAGCTCGCCAGGATGGGCCTGGGTGACGCGGCGGGGCGCCTGTGCGTGAAGACCGCGGGGACGGTGGTGGAGAGCAACGCGCAGACCAAGCCGGAGACGGCCGGCGGCTGCTGGGGCTGGAACATCACGGTGCTGAAGGACGCGCCGGTGCGGATGGTGGTCCGGTTCTGAAGAGACGGCCCGCGTCGGCCCGGTCCCTCGCCACTTCGCGGAGGAAGAAGAAGCCTCTCTCCCCTTGCGGGAGAGGGGTTTGGGGAGAGGGGGATTACCGCCAGATGGCGGGCAAGAGAGTCTTTATGCGGCCTCCCGGCCGCTACGCCCCCTCTCCCCACCCCCTCTCCCACAAGGGGAGAGGGGCATTTCACATTGATAATGCGCCTGCGGCGCGGTCATGGGGAATCGCGGAAAGAGATCACTGCTCCAGCAGGCTGCGCAGCATCCACGCGGTCTTCTCGTGGATCTGCAGGCGCTGGGTCAGCAGGTCGGCGGTCGGCTGGTCGTTGGCCTGCTCGGCGGTGGGGAACGCGGCGCGCGCCGTGCGGGCGACCGCCTCGTGGCCTTCCACCAACTGGCGGATCATGTCGGTGGCGCGCGGCACCGTGGTCTCTTCCGCGATGGACGCCAGCTTGGTGAACTGCGTGAAGCTGCCCGGCGCCGGGTAGCCCAGCGCGCGGATGCGCTCCGCCAGCTCGTCCAGCGCGGTCCACAGCTCGGTGTACTGCTCCATGAACATCACATGGAGCGTGTTGAACATCGGCCCCGTCACGTTCCAGTGGAAGCTGTGCGTCTTCAGGTACAGCGCGAAGGTGTCGGCGAGCACGCGGCTCAGCCCCTCGGCGATGGCCTTGCGGTCGGCTTCGGCGATGCCGATGTCGATCTGCATGGTGTAGCCCTCCTTGGTTTGGTCCGTCTGCCTACCTTGGTCGCGGCGCGGCGGTTTCAACCCCGCCGCGCCACGATGCCGCACCCCTGGGTTTCGCGGTCAGCCCTGCCGCAACCGGTCGATGAACCGGCGCACCTCGCCGCCCAGCGTCACCGCCTGACCGTCCAGCAGTTCGGCGGCGCGCAGCACCTCGCCGGCCGCGGTGCCGGTCTCGCCGGCGCTGGCCGAGACGTCGCCGATGGTGCTGGAGACGTCCGCCGTGCCGGCCGCCGCTTCGTGCACGTTGCGGCTGATCTCCTGGGTGGCGGCCGCCTGCTGCTCCATGGAGCGGGCGATGGTGCCGATGATCTGGTCGATGGCGACCACCGTCTCCCCCACCCCTCTGATGGCGCCGACGGCGGCGCCGGTCACCGCCTGCATGCCGCCGACCTGGTTCTGGATGTCCTCGGTGGCCTTGGCGGTCTGGGTGGCGAGGTTCTTCACCTCGCTGGCCACGACGGCGAAGCCCCTGCCAGCCTCGCCGGCCCGCGCCGCCTCGATGGTGGCGTTCAAGGCCAGCAGGTTGGTCTGCGAGGCGATGGAGTTGATGAGTCCGACGATCTCGCCGATCTTGCCGGCGGCGGACGACAGGCCGACGACGTGGCCGTTGGTCTCCTCCACCGCGCGCACGGCGGCGCGCACCATGTCGAAGGAGCGGCGCACCTGCCCGCCGATTTCGGCGATGGAGGCCGACATCTCCTCGGTCGCGGCAGCGGCGGTCTGCACGCTCATGCCCGCCTGCTGGCTGGCCGAGGCGACGGAGGCGGCCTGCCGGTTGGCGGCCTCGGCGCGCTCCAGCATCCCCTTGGCGTTGGCGCGGACTTGGCTGGCACCGGATCCCACCTGCTGCACCACCTCGCTGACGCGCGCCTCGAACAGGTCGGCCAGGTCGTGGATGGCGCGGTGCTTCTCGGCCTCGGCCTCCTGCTTCTGCCGCTCCTGCTTGATCGTCAGGCGCTCGACCTCGCGGGCGTTGTCCTGGAAGACCTGCAGCGCGCGCGCCATGGCGCCGATCTCATTCTTCATCCAGGCGCCGTCCACCGCCGCGTCCAATCGGCCGGCGGCCAGCTCGGTGGTGGTGTCGGACAGCCGGCGCAGCGGCACCGTGATGCTGCGCGCCAGCAGCAACCCGCCCGCCGCCATCGCCGCGAGCAGCGCCGCCATGACCAGCGCGAACTCGGTGCGCGCCGCCGCCGCGGCGTCGCGGGTGTCCTGCGTGGCCTTGGCGGTGGAGCGGCCGATGGCCTCCTGCGCCGCCAGCGCCTTGTCGGTCAGGCCCTTGAACTGGTCGTCCACGGCGCCCATCAGCGGGATGGCGATCAGGCGGTCGATGGTCGCCATCTCGTTCATCTGGTCCACCGCCTTGGCGTAGGCGTCCAGCCGCTTGCCGATGTCGGCCAGCAGCGCCCGCTCGCCCTCGGCCAGCGGCAGCGCCGCCAGCGCCGCCAGCGCCTTGCGCTCCTTGGCGAGGTTGGCGTCGACCGCGTCGCGCATCACCTTGAGCTTCGCGTCCTCCAGCCCGGATCCGGCGAGCGCCAGATGCCGCGACACGTCGGAATGGATCTGGTAGGCGGTGGCGACCAGCCGGTCGATCTGGTCGCGCCGCTCGCCGGCCGACAGGTGGATGGCGTCGATGGCCGCCGTGGCCTGCTCCGCCTGCCGGTCGGCCAGCAGCAGCGCGCCGACCGTCAGAAGAATGCCCAGCAGCGGCGCGGCGAACACGCGCGCGGCCACCGAGGTGCCGCTCACCCGAGCGAGAATCCCGCGGTTCATGTGGCTTCCCGATCTCCAGCCGGGGGCGCCGGTCGCCCGGCGCCCGCCGGGCTTACTTGTAGATGCCGACGTAGGCGACGAGGTCCTTGCCGTCGACCTTCTTCACGTAGGTGACCTTCGGCTCGATCTTCTCCGACGCCGGGTTCTTCCAGCGGTACTCGACCCAGCCCTCGCCCTTGTCCTTGGCGACCTTGAGGATCTCCTGGATGATGAAGACGCCGTCGGCATCCTTCACCTGGCTCATGTTCTGGCCCACGCCCGCCGGCTTCGGCGGGTAGACGCGCCAGACGCCGTCCAGGTCGATGACGTTGACGTAGATCTCGCCGTGCTTGAACTCGCCGTCGGCGTTGAAGACCGTCGCGGCGGCGTCCAGGCCCTTGGCGGCCAGCAGTTCGGCCGCCTTCAGCGTGGTCGCCTTGGCGTCGTCCATGGTCGGCTTCTTGTCCTGGGCGGCGGCGGCCCCGGACAGGCCGAGCACCAGCAGGCCGGCGGTGACGAGACGGAACAGTGCGCGCATTCGTTTTCCCCCATAATGATTCTTGACGCTTCCGGTCGGATACCGGCGCGCATTCGCAAGTCTTTCGCGACACCTTGTTCCCGTATCCGGTCGGCGCGCAGATCAGTCGTTACTATCGAAAGATTTCACGAATTTGTCCGCTCAATTTTTCCTTTGTCATACTTAGGTTGCTGCGCCGCAACAATCATAGCCATACCTATGATCGAGGGCGGAAACGGCGGAACATCCCAATGCACGAGCGGCGCGGCGGCGCCCTCTGCGAGCGCCTCCAGGCGGCCCTGCGGCTTCGCGGCCTATTGCCGCACAACACCGCCGGGTCCACTATTCTCGGAACAGGCAACGGGATGGGGGGATTCGGCATGCGCATCGCGGTCATGGGCGCCGGCGCGGTCGGCGGCTATTTCGGCGCCAGACTGCTGGCCGCCGGGGCGGACGTGGCGTTCCTGGCGCGCGGCCGGCATCTGGCGGCCATCCGGCAGGACGGCCTGCGCATCGAGAGCGCGGCCGGCAATCTCCACCTGAAGAACGTCACGGCCAGCGACGACGCGGCCGCCATCGGCCCGGTCGACATCGTGCTGTTCGCCGTCAAGCTGTGGGACACCGAGGCGGCGGCGGCGAAGCTCGCCCCCCTGGTCGGCCCGGACACGGCGGTCATCACCCTGCAGAACGGCGTCACCAGCGCCGAGACGCTGGCCTCCGCGGTCGGCGCCGCGCACGTGGCCGGCGGCGTGGCGCACATCGCCGCGCAGGTCTTCGCCCCGGGCGTCATCCGCCACACCGGCACCATGGCGCGCCTGAGCTTCGGCGAGTTGAACGGCAAGCGGTCGGAGCGGATGACGCGCTTCCACGCACTGGCCGCCGACGCCGGCTTCGACGCCATCTACAGCCCGGACATCCTGTCGATGATCTGGGAGAAGTTCACCTTCCTGGCCCCCTTCAGCGGCGTCACCGCGCTGACCCGGCAGCCGGTCGGCGTGATCCGCGCGGTGCCGGAGACGCGCGCCCTGTTCCTCGACGCGGTGGCCGAGGTGGCGGAGCTGGCGCGGCGCAAGGCGGTCAACCTCGGCCCCGACATCCTGGACCGCATCGGCACGCTGATCGACAGCCTGGTGCCGGAAATGAAGTCCTCCATGCTCAACGACCTGGAGCGCGGCGGCCGGCTGGAATTGCCCTGGCTGTCGGGCGCCGTGGTGCGGCTGGGCCGCGAGCTGGAGGTGCCCACGCCGGTGCACCGGGTGATCGCGGCGGCGCTGGCGCCCTACGCGGACGGTCAGCCGGCCAAATAGTCCGCGGCACAGGGGTGGCGTGACGCGATGCCGCCCCTTTTTTCCGTCGACAGGTCCCCGCCCGCGGGTGGACCATTCCGCAGGCGTATCGAAGAAAAGACCACCGGGAGGTGTGCATGCCCCATTCACAAGTATCGACGGCGCGCTGCGCTGCGCTGGTCGGTCCGTACCTGAGCGGCAAGACGACCCTGCTGGAGAGCCTGTTGTTCGCCACCGGCGCCGTCACCCGCAAGGGCAGCGTACGGGACGGCAACGCGGTCGGCGACAGCGCGCCGGAAGCCAAGGCCCGCCAGATGAGCGTCGAGGTGAACCTCGCCCACGCCGAGTACCTGGGCGAACGCTGGCACTTCCTCGACTGCCCCGGTTCCGTCGAGCTGACCTACGAGACGCAGTGCGCGCTGATGGCCTGCGACGTGGCGGTGATCGTGGCCGAGCCGTCGGCCGAGCGCGCCGTGCTGCTGGCGCCGCTGTTCAAGTTCCTCGACGACAACCAGATCCCGCACATCCTGTTCATCAACAAGGTGGATACGCTGGGCGACCTGCGCATCCGCGACGTGGTGCAGGCCTATCAGGCCGTCTCCTCGCGCCCGCTGGTGCTGCGCGAGGTGCCGTTCCGCGAGGGCGACAAGATCGCCGGCTACGTCGATCTGGTCAGCGAGCGCGCCTACCACTTCAACCCGCACAAGCCCTCCGACCTCGTGCAGATGCCGGACTCCGTCAAGGAGCGCGAGTCCGAGGCCCGGCAGGAGATGCTGGAGGCTCTGGCCGACTTCGACGACGGCCTGCTCGAACAGTTGCTGGAGGACGTCCGGCCCGACCCCGGCAAGGTCTACGAGGACTTCGCCAAGGATCTCGCCGAGGACCTGATCGTGCCGGTCTTCCTCGGCTCGGCCGAGAACGACGGCGGCATCCGCCGCCTGCTGAAGGCGCTGCGCCACGAGGGGCCGGAGGTGACCAGCACCGCCGAGCACCGGCTGGTCCCCGAAGGCGTGGTGGTGGCGCAGGTGTTCAAGAACCTCAACGCCGCGCACGCCGGCAAGCTGAGCTTCGCCCGCGTCTGGCGCGGCACGGTGACCGACGGCATGACGCTGGGCGGCGAGCGCGTGTCCGGCGTCTACCACATGATGGGCCACGACCAGCAGAAGCTGACGCAGGCCGCGGCCGGCGAGGTGGTGGCGCTTGGCCGGCTTGAGAAGGTGAAGGCCGGCGACATCCTGACCGACAAGGGCAACGACGGCGCGCCCGCCAACTGGCCGGAGGTGCCGTCGCCGGTGTACGGCCTCGCCGTCAACGCCGAGAACCGCAACGACGAGGTGAAGCTGACCGGCGCCATCCAGAAGCTGATCGAGGAGGACCCGTCGCTGAGGTTCGAGCAGTCCCACGACACCGGCGAGATGGTGATCTGGGGCCACGGCGACATCCACCTGCAGATCACCATGGACCGGCTGCGCAGCAAGTACAACGTGCCGGTCAAAGGCAAGCCGCCGCAGGTCCCCTACAAGGAGACGATCCGCAAGGGGGTGCCGGAGCACCACGCCCGCTTCAAGCGGCAGACCGGCGGCCACGGCCAGTTCGCCGACATCGTCATCCAGGTCAGCCCGCAGCCGCGCGGCTCCGGCTTTTCCTTCAAGGACGCCATCGTCGGCGGCGTGGTGCCGCGCAACTTCATCCCGGCGGTGGAGGCCGGCATCCGCGAATACACCGTGCAGGGGCCGCTGGGCTTCCCGGTGGTGGACTTCGCGGTCAGCCTGACCGGCGGCCAGTACCACGCGGTGGACAGCTCGGAAATGGCGTTCAAGACGGTGGCCCGGCAGGCCATGCAGGAGGCGCTGCCGTCCTGCGAGCCGGTGCTGCTGGAGCCGATCCTGCAGGTCTGCATCGCCGTGCCCAGCGAGTTCACGCCGAAGGTGCAGCGCCTGGTCAGCGGCCGGCGCGGCCAGATCCTCGGCTTCGACGCCCGGCCCGGCTGGCAGGGCTGGGACGAGGTGAAGGCCTACATGCCGCAGGCGGAGATCCACGACCTGATCGTCGAGCTGCGCTCGCTGTCGCTCGGCGTCGGCACCTTCACCTGGACGTTCGAACGCCTGCAGGAGCTGACCGGCAAGATGGCCGACAAGGCCGTCGAGCAGCGGAAGGCCGCGCTGGCGCACGCGTAAGTCGGATCACTCCCTCCCCCGCCTCCGGCGGGGGAGGTCAGGTGGGGGCGACGCCCTCCCCGCCCCCGCCGCCAACCCTCGCACATGCACCCGCGCAACCTGTTCCGCGCGGTCGGGGTCGCGGGCGCGGATCGCGGCGACCAGATGCGCGTGATCGTCACGCCGCACCGCCAGCTCGCCGGGCGTGGTCGGCATCCCCCGGCACATCGCCCGCGTCTGGGCGTACAGCGCCTCCAGCAGCCGCGCGATGGTCGCGTTGTCGGCGATGCGCAGCACCGCCTGATGGAAGGCCAGCGCCGCGTCGGCGTAGGCGGTGGCGTCCGCGCGGTCCAGGCAGTCCCGCTGCTCGGCCAGCGACCGTTCCAGCGCCGCCACGTCGGCCAACCCGGCGCGTTCCGCCGCCAACCGCGCCGCCATGCCCTCCAGCGCCTCGCGCGTCTCGTAGATCTCGGCCAGACGCCGGGCGTCGAAGCGCACCAGGAAAACGCCGTGCCGCGGCGCCACCTCGACCAGCCCTTCCGCCTCCAGCCGCGCGATGGCGTCCCACATGGGCGACCGGCTGACCCCCAGTTCGCGCGCCAGTTCCACGACGGGAACCTTGTCGCCCGGGGCATAGCGGTCGCCCTCCAGCAGCAGGCGGCGCAGGGCAACATACGCTTCCTCCCCCAGGCTGGGGCGGTGCGATCGGGCGTCCGTGGTCATGGCGGTATCTGTCATGTTAATCTTGACGGTAACATGTCACCGGCGCACAGTCGAGCCCGGACCATGTGAAGGGAACCCGAAGGATGCTGTTGGATGCCGCCGCCGAGCGCGTGCTGCGCGACCTGGAACGCTTCGGCGCCGAGAACGACGCGCGCGAAGCCGACCGCTCCCGCAAGATGCTGAACCTGGAACGCGACACCGCCGAGCTGCTGCACGTGCTGGTCCGCACCGGCCGGCGCCGGCGCGTGCTGGAGATCGGCACCTCCAACGGCATCAGCACCATCTGGCTGGCCGCCGCCCTCCAGGCCACCGGCGCGCCCGAGCCGCTGGTCAGCGTCGAGCGCGACGCCGACAAGCTCGCCCAGGCTCGCGCCAACCTGGAGCGCGCCGGACTCATCGACCGCGTGCGCCTGCTGCACGGCGACGCCACGGAGACGGTGGCCGGCCTGCCCGGCCCGTTCGACTGCGTGTTTTTCGACGCCGACCGCTGGAGCGCCCCGGACCAGCTCCGCCTGCTGCTGCCGAAGCTGGAATCGGACTGCCTGCTGCTCGCCGACAACGCGTTGTCGCACCCGGAGGAGATCGCCGGCTACATCGCCGCCGTCGAGGCGCTTCCCGGATTCGCGACGACGGTGTTCGCGCTGGGCAAGGGATTGCACGTGGCGAACCGGGCGTAGAGCGGGCCTATGAAAGGGCGGACACGAGAAGCAGCCCCAGATAAACGCCGATGAACAGGCCGAGGACGATGCCGTAGTCCTCCTCGGTCATCGGGTTGCTGTCGGGATCGAACTGCCGCATTCGGTACGCCTTCCGGGTCGTTGCCTCGCCCAGAATAACGTTTGACGGCAGGGAGTGTTGCGACAACGGCGCGGCAGCGCCCGGTGACCACGATCAGGTGGACGGCCGCGCTTCGCCGGTGATGGCAGGCTTCTCCGGCATCTCCTCGGCCAACGCCCGGTAGGCCAACCCGCCCGCCATGCCGCCGATCAGCGGCGCGATCCAGAACATCCAGAGCTGTTGCAGGGCCCAGCCACCCACCACCAGCGCCGGGCCGGTGCTGCGCGCCGGGTTCACGGAGGTGTTGGTGACCGGGATGCTGATCAGGTGGATCAAGGCCAGGGCCAGCCCGATGGCGAGGGGAGCAAACCCCGCCGGGGCGCGCCGGTCGGTCGAGCCGAGGATGACGAGGACGAAGAAGAAGGTCAGCACGACCTCGATCAGAAAGCCGGAGGAGACCGCGTATTGGCCCGGCGAATGCGACCCATAGCCGTTCGCGGCGAGCCCGTTCGTCGCCAGGCTGTAGTCCGCCTTGCCGGTGGCGACGACGTAGAGCACCAGCGCGGCGGCGAAGGCGCCCACGACCTGGGCGACCACGTAGGGCAGGATGTCCTTGGCCGGGAACCGCCCGCCGGCCCACAGCCCGACGGTCACCGCCGGGTTGAGGTGGCAGCCGGAGATGTGCCCGATGGAATAGGCCATGGTCAGGACGGTGAGCCCGAACGCCAGGGAGACGCCGAGCAGCCCGATGCCGACCTGCGGAAAGGCCGCCGCGAGCACCGCGCTGCCACAACCGCCGAAGACCAGCCAGAACGTCCCAAGGAACTCGGCCGACGTCCGTCGAACCATGCCCATGCCTGCCTCCCGTTCCCGATGCCGGTGAGCCCGCGCTTGCCGATGCACCGAGAGTAGACCCGAACGGGAGGGGACGGAGCGCACGCCTTGGAGGGAGATGGCGGAGCAGAGGGACAGTCCCCCGTCCGGCGCATCGTTTACGGCATGCACACATATTGCGGTGCAAGAACGCCGACCGCTTCAGGGAATTTCCCGTACCCCCCGTGAAGGCGGGGATGGCGTAAAGCTATTTGTATCGTCAGCGCCCCATCGCACCACGAAGCGCCTCGTGGGGGATGCTCCGCTGCCGCCGAAAAGCCCGCTTTGTACGGCTTCGGCAAAGGTGCCGCGCGACCGCCCGCACGTGGAACACCGCCGCTGCGCAGCCGGCGGGGGCGCACAACGGTGCACCATGGGGCACACGAGGGGGCGGTCGCCCGCCCCCTCGGCCCGGTCAGTCTCAGTCCTTCAGGTTGCCGCAGAAGCGCTGGATGCGCACGCAGGCTTCCTCCAGCTCGGCCGTGCTGGTGGCGTAGGAGATGCGGAAGTGCGGGGCCAGGCCGAAGGCCGAGCCCTGAACCACCGCCACGCCCTCGGTCTCCAGCAGCGCGGTGACGAAGTCCTCGTCGGTCTTGATCACCGTGCCGTCCGGCGTCGTCTTGCCGATGGTGCCGGCGCAGGACGGGTAGACGTAGAACGCGCCCTCCGGCGTCGGGCACTTGATGCCCTTGGCCTGGTTCAGCATCGACACCACCAGGTCGCGGCGCTGGCGGAAGGCCTCGGCGCGCTCCTTGATGAAGTCCTGCGGGCCGTTCAGCGCCTCGACCGCGGCGGCCTGGCTGACCGACGACGGGTTCGAGGTGGACTGGCTCTGGATCACGCCGATGGCCTTGATCAGCTCCTTCGGACCACCGGCGTAGCCGATGCGCCAGCCGGTCATGGCGTAGCTCTTCGACACGCCGTTCACCGTCAGGGTGCGGTCGTACAGCGACGGCTCGACCTGCGCCGGGGTGCAGAACTTGAGGCCGTCGTACAGCAGGTGCTCGTACATGTCGTCGGACATGATCCAGACGTGCGGGTGCTTCACCAGCACGTCGGTCAGCGCCTTCATCTCGTCCCAGGTGTAGGCGGCGCCCGACGGGTTGGACGGCGAGTTCAGGATCAGCCACTTGGTCTTCGGCGTGATCGCCTTCTCCAGGTCGGCGGCCTGCAGCTTGAAGCCCTGCTCGGCCGGGCAGGAGACGGTGACCGGCGTGCCCTCGGCCAGCTCGACCATGTCGGGGTACGACACCCAGTACGGCGCCGGGATGATCACCTCGTCGCCGGGGTTCAGCGTCGCCATCAGGGCGTTGTACAGCACCTGCTTGCCGCCGGTGCCGACGGTGATCTGGTCGGCCGTGTACTTCAGGCCGTTCTCGCGCTCGAACTTGGCGCAGATCGCCTTCTTCAGCGCGGGCGTGCCGTCCACGGCGGTGTACTTGGTGTCGCCGGCCTGGATGGCCTTGATGGCGGCGTCCTTGATGGTGTCCGGCGTGTCGAAGTCCGGCTCGCCGGCGCCCAGCCCGATCACGTCGCGGCCGGCCGCCTTCAGCTCGCGGGCTTTGTTGGTCACGGCGATGGTCGGCGAAGGCTTGATGCGCGACAGGCGGGAGGCGAGGATCGACATGGGTCTGCCCCTAAGGATCGATGGTGGACAATGCGGCCGGGAAAAACGGCTCGCGACAATACGACCGACCTCGGATGGAAGCAAGGGCGTGGGGCGGCTTTTGCGGGAAGCGGGAAAACCCCGATCGTCCGCGCGCGCGATCATTGGACTTGAAGACCGGGGTTGGCACGGCTAAGACGGGGGCGAATCAGCGGCCCAGCCCGCCAATAAACCGCTCAGCGACAAGGAAGCGTCAGTCATGCCCGACAAGCAGTTGCTCCACCTCGTGTTCGGCGGCGAACTCGTGCGCCCCGACGTCCAGGAATTCGTCGACCCGAAGAAGCTCCACATCGTCGGCATCTTCCCGAACTACGACGAGGCCCAGAAGGCGTGGCGCGGCGCCACCGGCGCCACCATCGACGACGCCCACATGCGCTATTTCATCGTGCACCTGCACCGCTTCCTCGATCCGGCCAACAAGGACCACGATCATCATCACTGATCGGCTGCCAAGCGATCCGGTCGTCCGGCGCGGGTGTTGAGGGAGGGGCAAGGCTCTCCCCCGGCAGCAGCGGAGGACGACCGTGGCGGTCTTCTTCACCAGCGACACGCATTTCGGCCACGCCGGCGCGCTCGGCCGCTTCCGGCGGCCCTTCGCCTCGGTGGCGGCGATGGACGAGGCCATGGTGGCGGCCTGGAACGCCGCCGTCTCCCCCGACGACGAGGTCTGGCACCTCGGCGACTTCGCGCTGCGCACCAAGCCGGATGCCATGGCGGCGCTGCTCGACCGCCTCAACGGCACCAAGCACCTGATCGCCGGCAACAACGACGGCCCGCCCACCCTTGCCCTGCCCGGCTGGGCCAGCGTCGGGCACTACGCCGAGATCCGCGTCGAGGACACCCACCTCGTGCTCTGCCACTACCCGTTCCGCACCTGGAACGGCATGTACAAGGGCGCCCTCAACCTGCACGGCCACAGCCACGGCGCGCTCAAACCGATGCCCCGGCAGATCGACGCCGGCGTCGATGTCTGGAACTTCCGCCCGGTGCGGCTGGCCGAGCTGGCCGCGCCGCGGCGGCGCAAGGCCGCGACCGCGTGAGGGCTCACGCCCCGGCCAGCATCTGCTGGCGCAGCGCGTCGTCCAGCTCGGTGGGCAGCACCGGCTTGTGCACCACCAGCAGCCCTTCGGCCGCCGCGTCGCGCAGCGCGGCGCCCGCCGTCTCGCCGGTCAGCAGCACGCCGGGGATGGGGTGGCCGCAGGTCTGGCGGATCAGGCGGATCGCCTGGGTGCCCACTTCGCCGGCGCGCAGACGGTAGTCGCTGACCAGCACGTCGGGCAGCCGGCCGTCGGCGCGGATGCGCTCCATCGCCTCGGCGCCCGAGCTGGCGGTCAGCACCTCGTAGCCCCATTCGGTCAGCAGGGCCTCCAGCGCCGTCAGCACGATGGAGTCGTCCTCGACCACCACCACCAGCCGCGACTCCGCGCCCGGACCGGGGGCCGACCGCGCCGCGGCGAGCGCCGGCGGCGCGCCGTCGGGGTCGAGCGGCACCTCCACCGCGAAGACCGAGCCCTTGCCCGGCTCCGAACGCGCCGTCACCGGGTGCCCCAGGAGTTCCGACAGCCGCCGCACGATGGCGAGTCCGAGGCCGAGGCCCTTCTCGCGGTCGCGCTCGGGGTTGCCGACCTGGTGGAACTCCTCCCAGATGCTGGCCATGTGCTCGGCCGGGATGCCGATGCCAGTGTCGTGCACCTCGATGGCGAGGCGGTCGTCGCCGGCCCCATCCTTCGCAATCCGATGGCACGTGACCCGCACGCCGCCGCGCGGGGTGTAGCGGATGGCGTTCTCGACGAAGTTGCGCAGCAGTTGCGCCAGCAGCGTCGGGTCGGTGTGGACCACCGCGTCGCACGGCTCCACGCTCCAGCCCAGCGCCTTGTTGGCGGCGATGCGGGCGTAGGCGGTGTCGAGCGCGTCGAGCAGGTCGGCCACCTGCACGCTGCGGACGTCCGCGGTGACCGAGCCGGCGTCGAGCCGCGAGACGTCGAGCAGGCTGTCCAGCAGCCCCTTCATCGCCTCCAGTCCCTTGTGCAGCGCGCCCAGCGTGCCCAGCGCCTTCTCGCTGCCGGCGACCTGCGCCTCCAGCACGTGGGCGAACAGGAACAGGGATTGGAGCGGCTGGCGCAGGTCGTGGCTGGCGGCGGCGAGGAACTTCGACTTGGCGAGGTTGGCCTGCTCCGCCGCCTCCTTGGCCTCGGCCAGCTCGCGCTCGATCCGCTTGCGGTCGGTGATGTCGACGATGCCGGAATAGATGTAGGCCTTGCCGTCGATCTCCACCGGCAGGACCGAGACGATGACGTCGCGCATCGCCCCGTCCTTGGCCTTCAGCCGCGTCTCGTGGGCGGCGCGGGCGCCCGACGCGATCAGGTCGCTCTGCGCCTGCACGATCTGCTCGCGGGTGTTCCCGACCTCGATGTCGGCGACGGTCAGGCGGGCGAACTCGGCGCGGCTGTAGCCGAGGATGCGCGGCGTCTGGTCGTTGAAGGCGACCAGGCGCAGCGTGCCCGGCTCGACCATCATGACGCCGAAGGGGGCGGCCTCGAACAGCCGGCGGAAACGCTCCTCGCTGTTGCGCAGCGCGGTCTCCACCGCCTGCCGGCGCGACACGTCCTCGACAATGTTGAGGCGGGTGTCGCCCTCCTCGCCGCCGCGCACCAGCGACGAGGTGACGCGCACCCACACCCGGCTGCCGTCCTTGCGGATGTACCGCTTCTCGAAGGCGTAGCGGCCCACCTCGCCGGCCAGCAGCCGGCGCAGCGGCTCGCGCTCGCCCGGCAGGTCAACGGGATCGGTGATCTCCTCGAAGCTGCGGCCGACCAGCTCGGCCCGGGAGTAGCCGAGGATGGCGCACAGCGTCTCGTTGGCATCGACGATGCGGCCGTCGAGGTCGAGGCGCTCGATGCCCACCGCCGCCTGCTCGTAGACCGAGCGGAAGCGCTCCTCGCTGGCGCGCAGCGCCGCCTCGGCGCGCTGCAGGGCCTCCAGATGCTCCTCCTTGGCGACCAGGGTGGACTCGGCGTAGCGGCGGCGCAGCACCTCGGCGTGCAGGCGGTCCTCGCGCCGGCGGGCGACCTGCACCACGGCGGCGAGCAGCAGCGCCGTCGCCGCGGCCAGCGCCGCCACCACCAGCACGCTGCGCCGCCACGGCTCCATCACCGCGGCGCGGTCGAGGCCGACCGTGACGTAGGCCGGGTAGCCGCCCAGCCGCGCCTGGAAATAGATCCGCTCGCGCCCGTCGCTGAGCGAGCGGAAGCTGTACTGGCCGGTGTCCCGTCCGGCCGCAACCAGCGCGTAGAAGGGGGAGTCGGCGGGGATGCGCGGCGGCGGCGCCGTCAGCGTCGGGTAGCGCGCCAGGATCTCGCCGTCGGTGCGCAGGATGCCGACGACGTGCGGCGCCTGCTCGCCCAGAACGCCGCGCCAGAACCCGGCGAAGAAGTCGATGGAGGTGGTGACCAGGATCACCCCGTCGAAGGTGCCGGCCGGGCTGCCGGGGGGCGGCGTGCGCCGCCGGCTGAGGTTGAAGTTCAGGTTGCCCTTCAGCCGGCCCTGGATCATCCGGCCGAGATGAGTGACGTCGCGCTCCTTCAGCACCTGGAAGTACTCGCGCTCCGCCACCGGCGAGAACGGCATCGGGTAGAAGTCGGCGCTGGCCGCCGTCCGCCCCTCCGGCCGGACCAGCCACAGCCCGTCGATGTGCGGCGAGGCATCGGCCAGCGCCTTCAGCCGGGCGTGGATCGGCTGCGAGGCCTCGATCTCGTCCCACGACAGGCCGGCGATGTGGGCGTCGATCTGGGCGATGACCTGCTCCTGCACCTCGAACACGCGCATGGCGTGCTCGCGCAGGATGGACACCATCTGCACCCCTTCCGCCGAGGCGCGCTCCAGCGTCTGCTCGTAGGAACGCCACGCGATGGCGCCGGCGACCGCCGGCGGCAGCAAGAGGGAGACCCAGAAGAGGATGGTAAGGGGACGCATGCGGCCGACAGGATAGTGGAAAACCCTAACAAACCCTCAACCACTTTATGCCGAACAGGATATCTCCGAGCGACTGGGATCATCCTCGTCCGCCTCGCCCTCCCGCACCACGCGGTTGCGGCCCCGCCGCTTTGCGGCGTAGAGCGCACGGTCGGCGCGGCTGAGCAGGCGCGACAGGTCGTCCTCCGGGCGCAGCTCGGCGATGCCGGCGCTGACGGTGAAGCCGAAGGCGCAGCCCTCCCCGCGCACCTGGTGCGCGGCGACCAGGTCCCGCAGCCGCTCCATCACCGGCACGGCGGACTCGAGCCCGGTTTCCGGCAGCACGATGGCGAACTCCTCGCCGCCCATGCGGCCGATCACGTCGGAGGCGCGCAGCGCGTCGCGCGCCAGTTCGGCGAATCCGCGCAGCGCCGCGTCGCCGGCGGCGTGGCCGTGGCTGTCGTTGATCGCCTTGAAGTGGTCGAGGTCGACCATGGCGACGCTGAGCGGCCGGCCGTAGCGCCGGGCACGCTCCGCCTCGGCCTCCAGCCGCTCCAGGAAGTGGCGGCGGTTCGGCAGCTCGGTCAGGCCGTCCATGACGGCGAGGCGCTGCAGTTCCGCCTCCAGCCGCTTGCGCTCGGTGATGTCGTTGATGCCGAGGACCACGGCCGGCTCGCCGTCGAACACCGTGCGCGCCGCCGACAGCAGCACCACCAGCGTGTCCTCGCCGCGGCGGAACTCCGCCTCCACATCGCGGGCGTGGCCGTTGCGGGCCACCGCCTCGATCAGCCGCGCGCGCACCTCCGGCTGGCTCCAGTAGGTGGGCGCGTAGACGCCGATCAGCCGCTCGCGCGACGATTCGAGCAGGCGTTCGGCCCGGCTGTTGACGAACAGCAGGCGGTGCGTGCGCAGGCTGCTGACGAACAGCGGCACCGGCGCGTCCTCCAGCACCAGCCGCAGCTGCCCCTCGCTCTCCTTCAGCGCGGCGGTGCGCTCGGCCACCGTCTGCTCAAGCGTGTCGACCATGCGGCGCAGGTTGCGCTCGGCCCGGCGGCGGTCGTTGGCCTGGGCGCCGCAGGACAGCACGGTCAGCGCCCCGGTGACGATGAAGACGCCGACGTACAGCATCGGCTTGTCGATGCCGGGCGCGGCGAACGGGCCGTAGCCCATGACGGTGCCGCCGACCATCAGCAGCACCAGCGCGCTGAACTGGGTGTAGGTGTCGCGCAGCAAGAAGCGCATGGCCATCCACGCCAGCGGCACCAGCAGCAGGAACGGCAGCGCCGCGTTGGCCGGGTCGTCGAAGCGCGTGCCGATGAACAGCACCATCCCGCCGGCCAGCGTCGCCGCCGCAACCAGCACCAGCTCCGCCAGCCGGCCGCGCGTCGCCGCGCCGAAGCCGCGGTCGAGTCCCCACAGCAGCGCCGACGGCGCCAGCACCAGCGCGCCGCCGGCATCCGACAGCCACCAGCGCACGAACACCGGCACCGCGAGATCGCCCGGCACCACGCCGGCGATGACCAGCACCGCCGCCCCGCAGCCGGCGCTCACCGCGGCGTGCACGCCGACCGCGCCGAGCGCGAAGGACGCCACCGGCCGCAACCCCGGCAGTCGCGTCAGCGGTCCGCCGAGCCGCTGCGCCAGCCGCACGCCGAGCACCGGGCCCAAGGCGTTGCCGGCGGCGATTCCCGCCGCCTCTGCCCAGGTCGCCTCGAACACCACGAGGTTGGAGAGGAACGCGCCGAGCGCCAGACCCGGCACCGCCTTCCAGCCCAGCAGCATGGCGGCGGCGACGGACAGGCTGGCGGCCGGCCACAGCGGGGCCGGAAAGAAGCCGTACTGCCGGAAGAACAGGTCGGTGACGACGCCCAGCCCCAGGTAGGCGGCGGCGGCCAGAAGGCTGGCGCACAGCACCACGCGCGGCCGATCCGCCCAGCGGACGCCGCCTCCGGCGTTGCCGGCCGTGCTCGCTTCCCAACCCCCCATGGGGATCTCCGCCCCTTCTCGCTGGCTCCGCTTCTACCACCTTCAGCGGCGGAATGGGGCCAGAAATCTTCATGGGCGCGGGGGATGCCACACCTTCGGACGATCCCCAACCGGGGATGTGCACGCCAGAAGGGCAGTGGCGAGCGTGAGGAACGCCCGGGAACGTTGTTGGTCGCAACGCCACGCCGCATACAGAGGAGACGGCCCCGTGCCCGCCGCCACCAGCCCCAACGCCCAGCCCGCTGCCCTCCCCGCCGACGCGCTGCGCCACCTGGAGGACGAGGTCCTTCCCGACTACATCGCCGCCCGCCGCTGGTACGCCGCCAAGGGCGCCGGCCGGCCGCGCGTGCAGGTGGTGGACGCGGTCCCGCTGGGCGGTGCCCAGCTCTGCATCCTGCGCGTCCAGCCGCCGAACCGGCCGCCGCAGCTCTATCTGCTGCCGCTGGTGGTGGAACGGGGCGAGGTCGCCGGCGATTCGTTCCGGATCGCCGGGCCGGGCGACGGGCCGTGGGGCGGAACCGTGCGCGACGGCTTCGGCGACGACCGGGTGGTGCGGGCGCTGCTGGACGGCGTCCGCGATGGCGGGAGCGACGGCCGGCTGCGATTCGGCCGGACGGCGGCGCTGGCGGGCGTGGCGCTCGACGGGCCGTTGCACCGACCAGGGGCGGAGCAGTCCAACACCTCGATCCGCATCGGCGACGCGGCGATCCTCAAGGGCTTCCGCAAGCTGGAGGCCGGCACCCACCCGGAGTTGGAGGTCGGCCGCTTCCTGACCGAAGTGGCGGGCTATGCCAACACGCCGCCGCTGCTCGGCTGGGTCGAGGTGGCGGCGGGGGAGGAGGCCAGCATGGCCGCCGCCGTGCTGCAGGCGCTGGTGCCCGACGCCGCGGACGCCTGGGCGCACGTCACCGGCCGTCTCGCCGACCGGCTGCGCCGCTTCGACGACTCCGACGCCGAGTCCGACCGCGCGCTGTTCGCCCTGATGCACCGCCTCGGCCAGCGCACCGCCGAGCTGCACCGCGCCTTCGCCGCCCCCACCGACGACCCGGCGTTCCGGGCGGAGCCGGCGGACGACCCGGTGCTGGCCTCCTGGGCGGAGGACGTGCGGCGCATGGCGCACCACGCGCTGGACGCGCTGCGCGGCGCGCTGCCGCTGTTGGACGGCGCGCTGGCCGCCCAGGCGCGCACGCTGCTGGCCTGCGAGCCGGCGCTGCTCGCCCAGATCGACACGCTGCTGCCGAAGGCGAGCGGCCTGCAGCGCACCCGACTGCACGGCGACTTCCACCTGGGACAGGTGCTCGTCTCCGGGGACGACGTCTTCATCATCGACTTCGAGGGCGAGCCGATGCGCCCGCTGGCCGAGCGGCGCGGCAAGCACAGCCCGCTGCGCGACGCGGCCGGCATGCTGCGCTCCATCGCCTACGCCGCGGCCACGGCGCGCCGCGGCCTGCCCGGCGACCTCGACGAACCGGCGCGGGCGGCGCGCGACTCGTGGCTGGCGTGGTGGGAGGCGGAGGCCGGCGGCGCCTTCATCGACGGCTACCGAGCGGCCATCGGCGACTGCCCGAGCTTCCCGGCCGACGGCGAGGCCGCCGCCGGCCTGCTGAAGCTGTTCCTGCTGGAAAAGGCGCTGTACGAGGTCGGCTACGAGCTGGCGAACCGGCCGGACTGGCTGCCGATCCCGCTGGGCGGGGTGCTCGGCATCCTCGGCGCCGACGCGGGGCCGGAGGTCGCCGACCACGTCGGCACCCGGGCGGCCGAGCAGCTGGGCGAGGTGCGCCGCCACCCGATGCCCTTCGGCGCCGAGGTGCTGGGCGACGGCACCGTGCGCTTCCGGCTGTGGGCGCCGGGGGTGGAGTCGGTGTCGCTGTGGCTCGACACTGCCGCTGAGCTGCTGCCGATGCTCCGCCAGGGGGCGGGCTGGTTCGAGTGGACCACCGCGCAGGCGCAGGCCGGCACCCGGTACCGCTTCGTGCTGCCGGACGGGCTGCGGATCCCCGACCCGGCGTCCCGCTGGCAGCCGGAGGACGTGCATGGTCCCAGCGAGGTCATCGACCCGGCCACGCACCGCTGGCAGGACACCGACTGGCACGGCCGCCCCTGGCACGAGACGGTGCTGTACGAGCTGCACGTCGGCACCTTCACGCCGGAGGGCACCTTCCGCGCCGCCATCGGCAAGCTGGACCATCTGGCCGAGCTGGGCGTCACCGCCATCGAACTGATGCCGGTCTCCGACTTCCCGGGCCGCTGGAACTGGGGCTACGACGGCGTGCTGCCCTACGCGCCGGACAGCGCCTACGGCCGGCCGGAGGACCTGAAGGCGCTGGTCGACGCGGCGCACGCGCACGGCCTCATGGTCTTCCTCGACGTCGTCTACAACCATTTCGGGCCGGAGGGGAACTACCTCAACGCCTACGCCGCCGCCTTCTTCACTGAGCGCCATCACACCCCCTGGGGCGCCGCGATCAACGTGGACGGGCCGGACAGCGCCACCGTGCGCGACTTCTTCATCCACAACGCGCTGTACTGGATCGAGGAGTTCCACCTGGACGGCCTGCGCTTCGACGCCGTGCACGCCATCCCCGACGACAGCGACAAACCGTTCCTGGAGGAGCTGGCCGAGCGCGTCGCCGGGCTGACCGGCGGCAAGCGGCACGTGCACCTGGTGCTGGAGAACGACGACAACGCGTCCCGCTTCCTGGAGCAAACCGCCACGACGCCGCGCTGGTACACCGCGCAGTGGAACGACGACCTGCACCATGGGCTGCACGCCGCGGCGAGCGGAGAGGCCGGCGGCTATTACGCCGACTACGCCGACGATCCGGAGAAGTGGGCGCGCGCGCTGGCGGAGGGATTCGCCTTCCAGGGCGACCCGTCCGCCTACCGCGAGGGCGAGCCGCGCGGCGAGCCCTCGGCGCACCTGCCGGCGACGTCGTTCGTCAGCTTCCTGCAGAACCACGACCAGATCGGCAACCGCGCGTTCGGCGAGCGCATCGGCGCCATCGCCCCGCACGCCGCGGTGCGCGCCGCCACCGCCATCTATCTGCTGGGGCCGCAGATTCCCATGCTGTTCATGGGCGAGGAGTGGGCGGCGCCCCAGCCCTTCCCCTTCTTCGCCGACTTCGGCGGCGACCTCGCCGACGCGGTGCGCGAGGGCCGGCGGGCCGAGTTCGCCAAGTTCCCGGAGTTCCAGGACCCGGGCTCCCGCGACCGCATCCCCGACCCCATCGCCGAGGAGACGGTGCGCAGCGCCGTGCTGGACTGGAGCCTGCGCAACCGCCCGCCGCACGCCGACTGGCTGGCCTGGGTCCGCCTGTTGCTGACCTTGCGCAGCGTCGAGGTCACGCCGCGGCTGGCGAACATGCCCGGCGGCACCGGCGCCTACGAGGTCGTCGGGCGTGGCGGCCTGTCGGTGCGCTGGCGGCTCGGCGACGGCAGCACGCTGCACCTGCGCGCCAACCTCTCCGGCACGCCGGTGCCCGGCCTGGCCGAACCGCCGGGCCGTCTTCTCTGGACCGAGGGCGATGGGGTGCGCGACGGCGCGCTGTCCGCGTGGTCGGTGATCTGGTCGATCGAGGAGCCGACCGCGCTCGACCGGCTGGCCGGGCGCATGGGCATCGAGACGTTCTACACCAACGCCGCGGGCGAGACGGTGCGCGCGTCGCCGGACACGGTGCGGGCGCTGCTGGCCGCCATGGGCGTGGACGCGCCGGACGAGTCCGCCGCCCAGGCGCGGCTGGCCGAGATCGACCGGACCGAGCTGGCCCGCGCGCTGCCGCCGGTGGCGGTGCTGCGCACCGACCGGCAGCCCTTCGCGGTGCCGCTGGCGCTGCCCGCCGGAACCACGGAGCTGCGCTGGACGCTGACGCTGGAGGACGGCGGCGAGCGGAGCGGCGACGTCCTGTTCGCCGACCTGCCGCTGGAGCGGGCGGCGGACCTGGACGGCCACGCGGTGGAGGTGCGCCGCCTGGACCTCGGCGACGGGCTGCCGCTCGGCTACCACACGCTGAGCGTCGAGGCCGGGACGCAGACGGCGACGACCACGGTCATCGGCGTGCCCGACCGCTGTCACCTGCCGGCGCCCATCGAGATGGGCACGCCGGTGTGGGGCCTGTCGGCGCAGCTGTACGCGGTGCGCTCGGCCGCCGACTGGGGGATCGGCGACTTCGGCGACCTCGCCAGCCTCGCCGAGATGGCGGCCAGCCGCGGCGCCTCGGTCATCGGGCTCAACCCGCTGCACGCGCTGTTCCTCGACGCGCCGGAGCAGTGCAGCCCCTACTCCCCGGCCAGCCGGCTGTTCCTCAACCCGCTCTACATCGACGTCACCGCCCTGCCCGAGCTGGTCGGCTGCGCCGACGTGCGCGAGCGCATCGCGTCGGACGACTTCCTGGCGGCGCGCACCGAGGCGCGCGACAGCGACATGGTGGACTACGACGCGGCGGCCGGGTTGAAGCTGCCGCTGCTGGAGACGCTGTTCCGCGCCTTCCGGACCGACGCCCCCGCTCCGCGCCGCCTCGCCTTCGAGGCGTTCCGACGCGAGCGCGGCGTGAGCCTGGAACGCTTCTGCATCTTCCAGGCGCTGCGCGAGCGGTTCGACGGCCAGGGCTGGCCGCAATGGCCGGAGGAGTTCCGCGACCCGGCCTCCGATGCGGTCGCGCGCTTCGCGCAGGAGAACGCCGAACGCATCGACTTCCTGGCATGGCTGCAATGGGTGGCGGACGGACAGCTGGAAGCCGCCGCGGAGCGGGCCAGGGCGCGCGGCATGGCCGTGGGCTTCTACCGCGACCTCGCGGTCGGCGCCGACGCCGGCGGGGCGGAAACCTGGGCCTCGCCGGACGTGGTGGTCTCCGCCGCCCACGTCGGCGCGCCTCCGGACCTGTTCAACCCGGCCGGCCAGGACTGGGGCCTGCCGCCCTTCCACCCACAGGCGCTGCGCGAGCAGGGCTATGCCGACTTCATCGAGCTGGTGCGCGCCAACATGCGGCACGCGGGCGCGCTGCGCATCGACCACGCCATGGCCCTCCAGCACGTCTACTGGATCCCCGAGGGGCGTTCGCCCAAGGACGGCGCCTATGTCGCCTACCCCATGGACGACCTGATCGGCATCCTGGCGCTGGAGAGCCGCCGCCAGAATTGCCTGGTGGTCGGCGAGGACCTCGGCACCGTGCCGGACGGCTTCCGCGAGCGCATGACGGAGGCGGGAATCCTCAGCTACCGCGTGGTGTTCTTCGAGTGGACGGACGATGGCGGCTTCGTCGGGCCGGACGGCTACCCGTTCCTGGCGCTGGCCACGGTGGGCAGCCACGACCTCGCCACGCTGCGCGGCTGGTGGGAGGGCAACGACATCGAGCTGAAGGCCGCCAAGGGCCTCTACCCCGCGCCCGACGAGGCCGACAAGCAGCGCGCCCGGCGGCGCGAGGAGCGCAGCCGGCTGATCGACGCGGTGCGGGCGGCGGGATTGCCGCTGCCGGCGAGCTTCGGCGCGGAATCGCCCTACGACCTGACCTTGGCGAACGCCGTGCACGCCTTCCTGGCGCGCAGCAACGCGGCCATCGCCATGGTCCAGCTCGACGAGCTGACCGACGAGCGCGAGCAGATCAACCTGCCGGGCACGGTGGACCAGCACCCGAACTGGCGGCGCAAGCTGTCGCTGACGCTGGAGGAGCTGGCCGACGACGGTCCCGCCACCGCGCTGGCCGCCATCATGGCCGCGGCACGCCCGGCGCCGACGGGGCAGTAACGCCATCCTGCCCCCTCCCCAGCCCTCCCCCGCTCTCGCGGTGGAGGGGGCAGAGCGGCGGAGTTCCCTCTCCCGCGACAGCGGGGGAGGGCCAGGGAGGGGGCAACACGGAAAGGAAACGCATGCTCAAGGCGGTGATCTTCGACGTGGACGGCACGCTGGTGGACACGGTGGACAACCACGCCCGCGCCTGGCAGGAGACGTTCGAGCACTTCGGCATCCCGACCACCTACGAGGACGTGCGGTCGCAGATCGGCAAGGGCGCCGACCAGCTGATGCCGGTGTTCGTGCCGAAGGAGGAGCTGGAGCGGCGCGGCGAGGAGATCGATGCCTTCCGCTCCGCCCTCTACAAGCGCACGTACCTGCACGAGGCGCGCGGCTTCCACCGCACCCGCGCGCTGGTGCAGCGCATCCTGGCCGACGGCAAGCGGGTGGCGCTCGCCTCCTCCGCCAAGGGGGACGAGTTGGCGGTCTACAAGCGGGCCGCCGACATCGACGACCTCGTGGACACCGAGACCGCGTCGGAGGACGCCGACCAGTCCAAGCCCCACCCCGACATCTTCCAGGCGGCGCTGGACAAGCTGGGGATCCGGCCGGAAGAGGCGGTGGTGGTCGGCGACACGCCGTGGGACGCCGAGGCGGCGGTCAAGGCCGGCATCCCGATGGTCGGCGTGCTGAGCGGCGGCTTCGCCGAGGCGGACCTGCGCGCCGCCGGCTGCCGCGAGGTGTGGGACGACCCGGAGGACCTGCTGGCCCATTACGGCGAGAGCCTGCTGGGCAAACGGTGAACGGAACCTTCGCCGTGGCGGCGCGGTTGCTAGGGGGCCACACCACGCAGCACGGGAGCCACGCCATGGCCATCGAGAGCACGATCCGCGACACCTACGACACGGTGTTCGGCGGCGAGCGCAACCTGTCCACGCTGGAGCGCGTCACCTCGGTCGGGCTGGGCCTGATCATGGCGGCGGCCGGCGTCAACCGCGCCGACCTGCCCGGCGCCATCATGGGCCTGACCGGCGGCGCCCTGGTCGCCCGCGGCATGAGCGGCCACTGCCCGATCAAGTCCGCCATGGGCTACGACGAGCACGGCCAGATCACCCATCACCACGACACCGGCGAGGCCGCGCACGAGGCGCAGCACGACCGGGCGATGGCGACGCACGCGATGTGACGTTTGATAGCCCCCTCCCCAGCCCTCCCCCGCTGCGCGGTGGAGGGAGTTTATGTTCCCTCTCCCGCGCAGCGGGGGAGGGTTAGGGAGGGGGCAAAATCAACCCCTCCACTCCCTCAGGCGTGCAGGCTCAGCGAGGGCGGAAACAGCTCCAGCTCGCGCGGCACGAAGGAGGGGCGCAGACCGCCCATTATCTCGCCGACCACGCCCACGGCGTCGAGCAGCGCCTGTGGCGCGAACGGCTTGTGCAGGAAGCCCAGCGCGGTGTCGCGCACCTCCTCGGCGTGGTGGTCGTAGCCGGTCACCAGCACCGACGGCACGCCCAGCTCGGCGCGCAGGCGCCGGCTGAGGCTCACGCCGTCCTCGCCGCCGGCCAGCAGCACATCGACCAGCGCCAGATCGGGGCGCTCGCGTTCGGCCAGGCGCATCGCCTTGGATGCATCGCGCAACGGCCCGACGACCGTGTATCCCGCCTTTTCGAGGACCGCCTTCATGGCCGGCCCGACCAGCGGATCGTCTTCGACTATCAACAGCTTCACGATGGTCTCATCCGGTATGGAGCGAAGGCCGCTCCAACATGGGGAGACAACGGTTCAATTCAACATCGGGATCCATGGGATACCATCGGGTCACCCACCGATGGACCACCGGGAACCTTCGCGGCGGCGGGTTATTGCGCCTGCCACGTCACCAGCCAGGTTTCGAACCCCTGCGCCATGGCGTCGCTGGCGAGGCGGTTGGCCGAGAGTGCGTCCGCCTGCGGCCCCAGCGTCACCGTCAGCCAGCCGCTGGCATCCGGCGGGTCGGGCACGACGACCATCGGCTGGTAGCCCTTCTCCTGCGCCCGGGCGAACAGGCGGTCGGCGTTCTCCTCCATCAGGAAGCGGCCGAGCGACACCGAATAGACCAGCGCCGGCCCGGCATCCTTCGCGGCCTCCTTGGGCGTGTCCTTGGGCGTGTCCGCCGCGTCGGCGGCCGGCGCATCCACCGCCTGCAACAGTTTGCCACGCAACGCCGAGGCAGGCTCGACCGAGGGCGGGGCGCCGTAGCCCAGGCCCTTCACCTTCACCGGCTTGACCGCCGGGGCGGGCTCGGCCGCGCTGCTCTTGGCCGGCGCGGCGCTGGAGGGTGCCGCCGTGGAGGGTGCCGCGCCGCCACCCGCCGACGATCCGCCCTGCGCCGGGACCGCCGGCGCGGCCGGGGGCGGGACCGGCGCGGCAGAGGCAGGTGCGGCGGAGGCAGGGGTGGCGGGAGCGGCCGGCGCCGCGGTGGCCGCGGGCGCGACGGGCGTGGTGGCCGGGACGGACACGTTCACGCCGATCAGCAGGCCGAGCAGGAAGGTCAGCACGCCGAACAGCAGCGTTCCGGCCAGGATCAGCGGCAGAGAAGAGCGCGGCGCCGCCACCGCTCAGCTCCCCTTGTCGGCCGGCTTCGGCGCGGTCTTCTCCGACGGCTTGGCGGCCGGGGTGCGGGGTGACTCATCCTTCGCGGGAGCCGTGGCTCTGGTAGGCGCGGCGGGCTTCGCCGGCTCCGCGCGCTCCGGCTTGGCCGGGGCGGCGGAGGCGTGGCGGTCGTTGAACATGCCGCGCTGCAGGCCGACTCCGCCCATCTGCAGCCTCTGCCACGGCACGAAATGGTCATCGGGCAGCTGCGCCTGCTGGCGGAAGGCGGCGATCGGCTGGTAGGTGCCGGAGTAGTTGCTCCACCAGTCGATGCGGCCGCTGTCGAAGCGCACGGTGCCGGCGTACAGCACCGGCTTGCCGCCGGCCAGCCCGGCGTGGCCGCTGCGCGGCGAGACGAAGGTGTGCGCGTCGCTGCGCGTGGTGCCCTGCACCCGCACGAAGTTGTAGGTGCCGTTCGGCTTGACGTGCAGACCGCGGTCGGCGGTCTTCAGCACGAACTGGTTGCCCTGGAGGCGCAGCAGCTCGTCCCCGGCGCCGCCACGCTCCGCCTTGCCGGTGCGCAGCGCGCCGAAGGTGGCCTGCGGTTGCGCGACGGGGCTGTGGGCGGGCTTCGCCTGAACCGCCGGTTCCGGCCGGCGGCCAGGCCAGTGGGGCGGCGGAGGGGCGAAGCGCTTGTGCGGGTCGGACATGCGTCGGCCTGCGGTGGAGTGCGATTCAGTTTATCGTGTCCGCGGCCCCGGCTGCAACCGGGACGCGATGCCTCACGCCTGGGTCTGGACCTGCCCGGCCATGTTGATGCTGATGACGCCGCCCCAGCTGCACATGCATTTGCAGCCGTCGTTCAGCGCCGGCATGTTGGCGATCAGCACCTGCGGCACGCCCGGCGCCCAGGGCGCGGCGGTCATCGGGATGCAGGGCATCGGCGTCAGCACCCCCATGGCCGCCGCGGTCGCCGCCGCCACCGTGGGGTTGGCCATGCTCTGGCACATGCCGAAGGGCAGGATGTTCAGCATGGGCACGTAGTCCATGATGTTGGCCGCCGGCATGCTGCTGGCCATCACGCAGTTGGTCGGCAGCACCATCAGCGTGGCGGGGGCCACGCCGAAGCTGCACTGGATCATCGCGCCCGACACCACCAGCATGCCCATCGCCCTGCCCTCCCGCTACTTCCCCATCAGCCGTGCCACCAAGCCCTTCTTGCCCGGCGCGTCGGGATCGTCGAAACGCTCCGGCCCCTCGACCGCGACGCCGGCCTGGTAGACGGTGCGCTCGGCCGGCTGGCCGCCGGGGTGGAACTCCACGGCCTCGCCGTCCAGCAGGTCGGCCTTGTAGGAGGCCCGGCGGCGCAGCGAGCCGTCGGCGCGGTACTCCATCACCAGCCCGTCGAGCCGGCCGTCCTTATACTCCGCGGTCATCAGTGGCGTGCCGTCGACGGTGAAGCACTCCATCAGGCCGTTCCGCTTGCCCGCGGACCAGCGCACGACGGTGAGCAGCCGCCCGGCCGGGTCGTAGCTGCGCATCGCGCCGTCCAGCGCGCCGTTCGCATAGCTCATCTCGGTCTGCGGCCGGCCGTCGCGGAAGATGGTGGACGGCCCGTCCGGCACCCCGGCCCTGTAGACCAGCCGCATCTGCACCGACCCGTCCGGCGCGTAGGCGACGAACTCCCCGTCCGGCACGCCGTCCGGCCCCACGGTGGCGGCGGACAGCAGCCGCCCGTCGCCATCGCGCGCCTCGACGATGGTATGGTCGGCCGGGGGTGGGGTGTCGGTTCCGTCCATGGTCAGTTCAGCTGGATCAGGCCGCCCTTCACCGAGGTCATGCCGCCGCCGTCGATGGTGGCCTGGGCGCTGCCCTTGACGGTGACGGTGGTGCCGCCCTGGAGCGTCGCGCCGGTGTCGGCCTTCACCGTGGCGTTCATGCCCTGCACGGTGGCGTCGCTGGTGGCCTTGGCGGTCAGGCCGGCGGACGAGGTCAGGCTCATGTCCGAGGTGGATTGCAGCGTCAGCCCCTTGCCCGCCTTGATGGTCACGGCGCCCGAGGCCTGGATGGTGATGTCGCCGTCCACCTTCAGCGTGAAGTCCTTGGTGACGGTCTGGGTGAAGGCGTCCTTGTTGGTGTGCGTCTCCGCCCCCTCCACCGTCACGTCGCGCGTGCCCTTGACCGAAGTGGTCTCATTGCCCTTGGACACCGCGTAGGTCCGGTTGCCCTCGGTGATGGTGAGCGTGTCGTTGCCCTTGGAGATGGTGGTCGAGCGGTTGCCCTTGTTGAGCGTGAGGGTGTCGTCGGCGGCATCGACCGTGGTGGTGCGGCTGTTGTTGATCAGCACCGTCATGTCCTTCTGCGCCTGAAGGTAGACCTCCTCGCTGCCGGCCTTGTCCTCGAAGCGAAGCTCGTTGTAGCCGTTGCCGCCGGTCGAGCTGTTGGTCTTGATGGTGCTCTTGGTCTGGTCGTCGGTCAGGGTATAGGGCACGGTGTTGGTGCCGTTGTAGACGCACCCCGTCACGATCGGCTGGTCGGGGTTGCCCTCCAGGAAGCTGACGATCACCTCCATGCCGATGCGCGGCAGGAAGAAGGCGCCCCAGCTCTTGCCCGCCCAGCCCTGCGCCACGCGGATCCAGCACGAGCTGTTCTCGTCGTTGGTGCCCTGCTGGTCCCAGTGGAACTGCACTTTGATGCGGCCGTACTGGTCGGTGTAGATCTCCTGCCCCGACTTGCCGACGACGGTGGCGGTCTGCGTGCCGGGGATGCGCGGCCAGGGCGTGACGCGCGGCGGCCGGAAGGTGGTGGCCGCGGGCAGCGCCGTGAAGCTGTTGGAATACTCGCGGAAGGTCGCGCGGTGGCTGACGCTGTGCAGCACCCAGGCGGCGTTGAGGTCGGAGCGCGGGTGCTTCGACAGCGTGAATTTCTGCCCCGCGGTGAAGGCACGCACCACGCCGCCGCCCGACAGCCGCTTGGCCTGGGCCTGGAGCTCCGCCACGCGCACCTTGCCGATCGCGTCGCCCTGGTCCTTGGTCGTGTAGTTGCCGGGGTACTCGTACACCTGCGGCGCGCCGGAGGTGCCGGTGACGCTGGCCTTCAGTCCGGTGGACGGCGTGGTGAAGTTGTAGTCGTCGGCCTGGTACATGCCGCTGGTCACCGCCTGCTCCAGCGAGCAATTGGTGACGTGCAGCGCGTCGATCCAGTCCTTGCCCGTCGGCACCTGCAGGAACGGCACGGTCGCGGTGCCGGAGATGTCGGCGAAGGCCGAGGCGTCGTCGGCCAGCACCAGCGTGTGCTTCCCCGCCGCGTAGGTGAAGAAGTAGCAGATGCCCTCGTCCTCCATCAGCCGCAGGACGAAGTTCAGGCAGCTCTCGCCGTACTGCACGCAGTAGTCGCGCGTGGTGTAGGTGGCGGTCGTCGAGTCCTTGAAGTCGCTGAAGCCGAGGTTGCCGAACACCGCCTTGATGATGTCCACGGCGGTCTTCGACTGGTAGATGCGGTTGTCGGTGCTGAGGCCCAGCATCCATAGCCAGGGGCGCAGCTCGGCGACGTAGGAGGTGGCGGTCTGGATCACCCGCGTGCACATCCCGTCGATGATCCGGGTGGCGCCGCTGTCGCCGGTCAGCGTGACGGTGAGGTGCTGGCCGACCAGCTGGGTCAGGTCGACGTCCTGCGCGCCGGTCGCCGACTGCATGACCAGCTGGAACTCGAACAGGCCGGAGACGTACTCGGTGCCGCTGAACTCCTGGAGGATCAGCGCGTCCTTGCCCAGCGGCGTGCTGACCGACAGCGAGGCCTTGTCCTGCGTGGTCGCCTTGTCGCTCATGGTCCTGCAACGCGGTGGGCGGGCATGCCGAAGGTGTAGCGCAGCCCACCCGAGGCGTCGAGGCCCCCGTCTATGTCGACATGAACGAGGTCCACCGGCAGCCCGTCGGCCAGCCGTTCCAGCACCCCGCCGGACAGCTCGGGCAGCAGCGTGTTGGTCAGCAGGTGGTCGATGGCGCGCGCCCCGGCATCGGTCGCCCGGCAGCGGTCGGCGAGGAAGGCCACCACCGCATCGTCGTAGGTCATCTCCGCCCCGTGCGCCTCGGCGAAGCGCACCTGCACGCGGGTCAGCTTCAGGCGGACGATGTCCCGGATGCGCTCCTCGCCCAGCGGCAGGTAGGGCACCACCACCATGCGCCCCAGCAGCGCCGGCTTGAAGTGGCGCACCAGGTCCGGCCGGATCGCCTCGGCGATGCTTTCGGCGGTCAACGGGGCGGGGAGCAGTGGCGCGGCGGTCAGCGGTCGCACCAGCGGTTCGGACGCCAGCCGCGCGATGGTGTCGGTCCCGAGGTTGGAGGTGAGCAGGATGATGGTGTTCTTGAAGTCCACCACCACGCCCTCGCTGTCCTCCAGCGTGCCCTTGTCGAACACCTGATAGAACAGCTCCAGCACGTCGGGGTGGGCCTTCTCCACCTCGTCCAGCAGCACGACGCAGTAGGGGGTGCGCCGCACCGCCTCGGTCAGCACGCCGCCCTTGCCGAAGCCGACGTAGCCCGGCGGCGCGCCCTTGAGGCCGGAGACGGAGTGCGCCTCCTGGTACTCGCTCATGTTGATGGTGACGAGGCTGCGCTCGCCACCGAACAGCAGGTCGGCCAGCGTCAGCGCCGTCTCGGTCTTGCCGACGCCGGACGGGCCGACAAGCAGGAACACGCCGGTCGGCTTGCCCGGCTCGCCCAGCCCGGCGAAGTAGGTGCGGATGCGCTTCGCCACCGCGTCGAGCGCCGCGTCCTGCCCGACCACCCGCTCGCCCATGCGTTCGCGCAGCGTGCGCACCGCTTGCACGTTGTCGGTCAGCATGCGGCCGACCGGGATGCCGGTCCAGCCCGAGACCACCTGGGCCACCGCGCGGTGGTCCACCGCGGTCGGCACCATGGGGGAGTCGTCCTGCACCTGCTCCAGCTCCAGGCGCAGGCCATCCAGTTCGGCGCGGGCCTGGAGGTAGGCGGCGCCGTTGCGGGCGGGCAGCGAGTCCTCGATGTCGCGGACCCGGGCGACGACCTCGGCCTCCTGGCGCCAGCGCGATTCCAGGCGGTGGCACTCCTCGTCCACCGCGGCGCGCTCGTCGGCGAGGCGCTCCATGCGTTCGGTATGGTCGCGGCCGGCGGCGCTCTCGCGCGCCAGCAGGGCCAGCTCGGCGGTGAGGTCGGCGGAGCGGCGGGCCGCCCCCTGCAGCTCCGGCGGCGGGCCGCTCTGCGCCAGCGCCACCCGCGCGCACGCGGTGTCGAGCACGCCGATGGCCTTGTCCGGCAGTTGGCGGTCGCTGATGTAGCGGTGGGCCAGGCGCACGGCGTCGGCCACCGCCTCGTCCAGGATGCGGACGCGGTGGTGCGCCTCCAGCTTCGGCACCAGGGCGCGCAGCATGGCGGTGGCGGTGGGCTCGTCCGGCTCCTCGACCTTGACCACCTGGAAGCGGCGGGCCAGCGCCGCGTCCTTCTCGAAATAACGCTTGTACTCGGCCCAGGTCGTCGCGGCGATGGTGCGCAGCTCGCCGCGGGCGAGCGCGGGCTTCAGCAGGTTGGCGGCGTCGCCCTGCCCCGCCGGGCCGCCGGCGCCGACCAGGGTGTGCGCCTCGTCGATGAACAGGATGACGGGCGTGGGCGAGGCCGCCACCTCGTCGATCACCTGCTTCAGCCGGTTCTCGAACTCGCCCTTGATGCCGGCGCCGGCCTGGAGGAGGCCGAGGTCGAGGATGCGCACCGCGACGTTCCTCAGCGGCGGCGGCACGGCGCCGTCGGCGACCTGCTGGGCGAAGCCCTCGACCACCGCGGTCTTGCCGACGCCGGGGTCGCCGGTGAGGATCGGGTTGTTCTGCCGGCGCCGCATCAGGATGTCGACGACCTGCCGGATCTCGGCGTCGCGGCCGACGATGGGGTCGATCGTCCCGGCGCGCGCCTGGGCGGTGAGGTCGATGGTGTAGGCGTCCAGCGCCGGCGTCTTCGACGGCCCGGCACCGGCGGCCAAAGCAGACGCGCCGGGCGCGGACGCCGGACTGGGCGCGCCGCCGTCCTCCGGACTGCCGCGCAGCAGGTCGCCCAACTCCTCCGACAGCTTGCCACGGGGGATGAGGGAGAGCTTCGGCGCCGCTTCAATCAGCATGCCGCGCAGCGCGTCGTCCTCCAGCAGCGCCGCCAGGATGGCGCCGGAGCGGATGGCGGAACCGCCAAGCCGCAGCGAGGACACCACCCAGGCGCGCTCCAGCAGGCGCAGCAGGTGTTCGGAGAAGGCCGGCGTCTGCACGTTGCCGCGCGGCAGTTTCTCCAGCGCGCGGGTGAGATCGGCCGACAACACCCCCGCATCGACGCCGTAGTGCCGCAGCAGCCGCGCCACGTCGCTGTCCGCCATGCCGGCGAGCTTGAGCAGCAGGTGCTGCACCTCCACCGCGAAGTGCGTCTGCGTCAGGCAGAGCTGCGCCGCCGTCTCCAGCGCGCGCTTGGCGGTGGGGTTGAGCTTGCCGATGAGGGGCTTCAGGGAGGACATGGGCGCATCAGGGCTTCAAACACACATTTTGGCCGGGGCCTTTCGCTCGGCGTTCAGCAATCATACCCACTCGCGCCTTGTTTCCGCGAGCAATGACTATTTACTTTCCCAAGGATAAATAGGGTTCCCCTCCATATCGAATTTCACCGAAACAGATGACATCCGATCTCGCAATGCCCATGTCTGATATTCTGCCCTTTGTTGCTTAAGAGCCTCATTATAGTACCATTGGGCATTCTCGGTATCGATCGCCAACCCGCCTCTTTCCTCTCCATTATAGCTCCATGTCTCGCTATCGGACTTCGACCTATTGCATTTGCTACAGCACAAAGAAAGATTGCTAGCGGCATTGCTGAACATTATTTCTTGTTTTCTGCTGTCGGCGTAATCTTTAATTTTGCTCCATGGCGTTCCGTGATCAATATCCATAGATTCTTTTGGATAAAAGAGGCCGCATTCATTACACTGGTAATAAATTTTATTCATATTAGCGGAGTTTTCGGCGCCAAGAACCTTCCACAACTCCATCCTTACTGCGCCAGGGCCCTGGAACATGAATTCCTTGGTTTCGTCACGCCACCCCGGGCGCTTCCCCGTCTCTTCGCCTTTCGCCTTGTATTCCAGATTCAAGCCAAATTTATAGAATGTATTTACTTGTTGGTTGTTATTCATCCCTGGGCCATTGCCGAAATCCATCTTTTGGACCACACCACCAGGGTTGCATTTTGCGGGCGCTGCGGTGCCACGCACCGTCTGCATTGCGCTTGGGCGCGCCTGACCGGCAGCCGCCATTTTGGCTTGCACTGCGTGTATGCCAGTAGATGGCACCCTGCTGCCGTGTCCCGCACTCGCAGGTGCATTCCCAGCCGGTGAGGAGAACCGCGTGGGAGGAGGCCCGGGCGGGACCCGACCGGATGTCTGCGGAGGCCGCTTAGGCTGCACGAAATTCGCGCTGCCACCAGCTATGGGAGGTATCGGCGGGCAAGGCCGTGGTTGGCATTGCGCCGGAATGGGCGACTTCCCCGGCATGGCCGGCTGACAGGCGCCCGATGGGGTGGCCACCGATCGGACAACACGATGTTCGAGGGCAGCATTCACCTTCAAGCGGTTCCCGGCGGCGGCCGGCACGCCCGGTCTCGCGGGCTGGACAAAGCGTTCCTGGGAGAACTCTCGAACTCCGTCATATTTCTGCGGCGGTGGCGCGTGCTTCTTCATTTCACCCTCCTATCGGCAGGCGATCGGCGCCAACCTTCAGATCTTCCGATAAAAATCCCGCGGCCCGCGCACCGGCCCGGCGCCGGTCACGTCCACCCCCGCCGCCTTCGCCACGTCGCCGGCGAACGCCGTGCACTGCTGGCGCGCCAAGCTGAATTGCACGTTACCGCCCCGGTACTCGCCGATCTTCGCCAGGGCGCGCTCCGCCTGCTCGCGGCTGACGGCGAAGCTGCGGGTGCGCACGCCGGGCTTGGAGAACGCCGCCTCGTCGCGGTGCACGCGGCCCGGCACGCCGGTGGTCAGGCGTCCCAGGTCGCGCTTCGGGTCCATGGACGACAGGTTGGCGGGCGAGAAGCCCCAGGCCTCGCGCTTGCCGCCGGGGCGCTCCACCGCCACGAAGCCGTGGCCGGCCATGGCGTCGGGCAGGCCCTTGTCCTGGTGCAGGTAGGCGCCGACGATCAGCCGGTAGCCGGAGCCGTCGGCGGCCTTGCGCTGGATCTGCGGCTTCCCGGCGTGCTGCGGCGCCGGCTTGGCCTGCACGGCGGGCGGCGTGACGTGGGAGGCGGCGCGCATGCCCATGCGATCGGCCTCAGCCTCCAGCGACGGGTCCTGCACCACGGCGATGCCGCTGCCGAACGGGTTGCGCACGCGCCCGGCACGCTGCTGGACGACGTGCGTCAGCTCGTGCCCGAGAAGCTGCTGGCCGTGCGGGGTGTCGGGGTTGTACTGCCCCGGCGCGAAATAAAGGTTGGTGCCCAGCGTGAAGGCCAGCGCGCCGATGGACGGCGCCTCGGACCCGACGTGCACGCGCACGTCCGAGAAGTCGGCCTTGAAGAACGACTCCATCTTCTGCCGCACGCCGTCCGGCAGCGGCCGTCCGCCACCGCCCATGCGGATCAGCCCCGACGGCAGCGCCTGGGCGTGGCTGTTCCCCTGCGGCTGCGCCACGGCCCCGCCCGATGTCGGAAGCCTGGGTCCGGCGGCCAGGAACCGGCCCTGGATGACGGTGCCCGATGCCTTCGAGAACGCGGTCATGACAGCCTCCTCCCGCAAACGATGAAGTATCGGGCTACCCCCTCGCCTTCGTCAACGGCGATCACCGGAAGCACCAACGAACGCGCGAGTCGGATCATCGCCGATCTACGCATGGGCACGCCCTCCGCCGCCGCGCAGTTCCACCACCCCCTCCGCCGTCCGCGGCCGGGTCGTCAGCCACGTCGTCCAGCCCAGCCTCGGCGCGTCGGGCGTTGGGCGAGTGATCAGCCGCGCCGCGCCGTCCAGCCGCACACCGTGCACCTTCGGCCGGTCGGCCAGCGCGCGGGCGCCGTGCAGGTGCAGGCGGTTGGCGCCGACCAGCCGCGTGCCTGGCACGTCCGCCGGCTTCAGGCGCAGCCGCACGTCGGTGTCGATGCCCGGCCCGACGTAGAAGGCGGCGAGGTCGCGCAACGCCCGCGCCGCGTGCCCGTCCGGCAGGAAGCCGCGGAACGCCTCCAGCCCCAGCGGGCCGATCTCCAGCACCACCGCCGCCTGCTGGTCCCACGCCCTGCTGCCCAGCACCGCGCCGCCGCCGAGCGTCGAGTTGCGCTGGCCCAGCCGCGTCGTCTGCGTGTCGTCGAGCGTCAGCCAGCGCCCCTGCAGCGGCAGCGCCCGCACCGCCACGCCGAAATGGTCGCCCAGCACGCGCTCCAGCCCGTGCAGGCTGCGCGGCTGCTGCGCCAGCACGCCGGCGTGGTTGAGCAGCACCCGGTCGGGCACCGCCATGCGCCCGCGCAACGCCCCGGTGCCCATGCCGATCAGGCTGTAGAGGTAGCCGGCGAACGGTCCCTGGTCCGGCGTGCCGCGGTTCAGCGCCGGCCGGTGCATGCGCCGCGCCCGGTGCAGCAGCGAGACGAGGCGGTGGTTGAAGAGGTCCAGGAAGTCGCGCGTCGCGGTATCGCCGGCGCGGATCTGGCGGATGATCTCCTCGGTGAAGGGCGCCGGCAGCGGGCCGAAGCCGCCGGCCAGCCCCAGGAAGTTCACCGCCAGCTCCCAGCGCGGCTCGCCCGGTCCCGGCGGACGGGCGGCGGTGAGGTCGCTGGCCGGGAAGGCGCTGCTCAGGGTGGAGCGGAAGCGCACCGCCTCGTGCACCGCGTGGCTGCCGTCGCCGACGCCGCGGGCGTCCGGGCGCAGCCGCTCGATCAGGCTGACCGCCTGGTGGAAGTCGAAGCGGTGGGCCTCGGCGGCCAGCTGCTCGACTACAGAACGGGGCGATCGCCAGCCAGAGGCGGCCATGTCTTCCAGATCCCGTGGCGTTGGCGGCTGGTCAGGACCAGCTGCGTGAAGGAGTTGACGGCGGCGTACAGCCCGAAGAAGCGGTTGAGCACGGACGCGAGCAGGAACGGATGGCTGCCGACGAAGCGCTCCTCGTCCAGTTCCAGCCGCACCTCGGTGCCGCGGCAGAAGCCGCGCCACGCCTCGTTCCCCACCCGCCGCACGACGCCGCCGCAGGACAGGCCGGACAGGCCGGCGACCTGGCTGTCCACCGTGGCGTCGGCGAAGGCGGCGTAGAGGCGCAGGATCTCGCGCAGCGCCGCCAGCCCGGCCTCGCCGTCCAGCGACAGGTGGTTCAGCGACAGGTGCGACACCAGCCGCCACAGCGTCTGCCCGCCCAAGGGCGGAGTGAGCTGGCGCGTCGGTTTGGTCAGGCAGGCGATGCCGCTGAGCGGCGCGTCCACCTCGATGTCCAGGCGGGCGCCGGCCGGCATCTGCTCGGCCACGCCGCGGTTGGTGCACAGCGCGTGGGCGAACACCACCTGCGCCGGCGGCCGCGTCGGCTTGAAGTCGAGGTCGAGGAAGGACAGCACCATGTCGGTGCCCGGCAGGTCGGCCCGGCCCGTCGGCTGGCGCCGCGCGGTCCAGAAGGCGCGGGCGTCCTCGCGCACCGCGCCATGGTCGAAGGAGTAGAAGGGCTGGAAGCTGCGGCTGTCGTCCTCGTAGGCCGAGCTGGCCGAGACCTTGAGGATCGAGTGGATCTCGGTCGAGCGCTCGCGGTAGCTGTCGGGCAACAGCCGGTAGTCCACCTGCGTCTGGTCCAGGCGCACCGGCTCCGTCGTCGTGCGGAACAGGTTGACGATGGGCGCGCAGTTCAGGCGGAAGGTGCCGGCGTCGATGCTCAGCGTCCGCTTCGGCGGCTCGGCCAGCAGGAACAGCAGCTCGGCCTCCTGGCCGTCGCCGAAGCCGCCCAGGCCGTCGATGTCGAGGAACAGGTACTTCTCCGGGAACACGAAGTATTCCTGGATCAGCCGGTACGCCTGATGCGCGTGGCGCGGCCAGGGCAGCACGTCCTCGTCCGGCGCGAAGCCCACGGGGTGGATGCAGGCGGCCGACAGCTCGCGCCCCGGCGCGTGCGCGCCGGCCGGCCGCACCGCCACGCCGCGCACGCCGTTCAGCAGCAGCTCGTACAGCCCGCCGCCGACGATCGGGCCGGCGTGCAGGTGGAGGCGCAGGCGCTTCGGCGCCACGTCGGCGAAGCTCTGCTTGCCCAGGCAGCGCAGCGTCAGCCGCAGAACCGCGCCGACCTCGCTGCGGTGGTCCAGGAACGAGAACGCGGCGGAGGGCTGGATCGCCGCTTCGGCCACGGTGATCGGCCACAGCTCCACCGGGTAGCCGGTGCGGAAGCGGCAGGTGATGCCGTCCGCCGCCTCGGCGTACAGCGGCGTGTCGTCGGCCAGCGTGAAGCCGGTGGCCGAACGCGCCTGCCCCGGATCGACCATGAACTGCGCCACCGCCATGCTGGGCACCGGCGCGGTCAGGTGCGGGTAGAGGACGCCGAGCAGCGCCGCGGGGATCTGCGGGAATTCCGAATCCAGCGTGCGCTGGATGCGCGCGGTGAGGAAGGCGAAGCTTTCCAGCAGGCGCTCGACGTGCGGGTCCGGCGATTCGGCGCCGCTGAGGTCGAGCCGCGCGGCGACGCGCGGGTAGCGCGCGGCGAACTCCGCCCCCTCGTGCCTCAGGTAGGCCAGTTCGCGCTGGTAATAGTCCAGCAGGTCGTCGCGACCGTCAGTCATCGGGCTTCAAACGCCTTTCTCCCGTCATTTCCGCGAAAGCGGGGATCCAGGAAAAGCCCCGACAGGGGCGACACGAGTCATGGGGCTCGCGGACGCGAGCGCTGGATCCCCGCCTTCGCGGGGATGACGGCGAAAGAAGGGCACGCGTCGAAGCCCCGTCACCCTTCATCCCCGTCCTCCACGCCGTCGCTCAGCAGGATGGGGAAGGTCACCGGCTCGACCATGCCGGCCAGTTCGACGTCGCCCATCACGCTGACGCGCAGCTTGCGCCGCTCGCCGACCACGCGTTCGACCCGGACGGCCGGACGCAGCAGGCGCGGCTCGAACGCCGCGACGGTGTCGGCGACCAGGGCGGCCAAACGCGCCTCGCTGTCGGCGTCGTAGGGCCAGAACAGCGACAGGTCGGGCAGCCCGTAGTCGAGCGTGCTGCGCGGCCGCCGGCCCAACGCCTCGGCCGACAGCGGCGTGCGGGTGTTCAGCAGCCGGTCCAGCTCGCGCCGGATCGACGCCGTCAGACCCGCCCGGTCAAGCATCCGCAGATCGGGCATCCGCAGGTCGCGCCGGTCCTCCGGCGCCGGGTTCGCCGCCAGGCGGTCGAACAGCGGCGCCCGGACTCCCTGCGTGACCCGCGGTCCCGGCATGGCGGCTTACGACACCTCCTGCTTGGCGAGGTCGTGCTTGACCGGCTCGTTGCCGCCGCCGGTGCCGTCCGCCGCCTTCTGCTGGATGTAGGTGTACTTCACCGAGTTGTAGCTGAGCGTGACCGTCTCGGTGGAGATGTCGCCCGTGCCGCCGCCGATGGAGACGTTGGAAACGATGACGCCGGTCATCTCGATGTCCAGATACTTGATCGCCTTGTTGTCGCCGTCCGAGCGGTAGGCGGTGAAGGTGGCGGTGCCGATCTGCTTGCCGCTCCAGCACATCTTCAGCAGGTCGTCGGTCGACGCGTCGGTGTACTTGGTGAACGAGAAGTCGGAGTGGTTGGCCTGCTCCACCGTGCCCGAGCCCGCGGAGCTGCGGGTCGGCGAGGTCGGCTGGTTGAACGAGTGGCTCCAGGACAGGACCTGGATCTGATCGGTGTGGGTGCTGTCGGCGCTCTCGCCCTTGATGTCGGGCGTCTTGAAGACGATGAACATATTGGCGGCCATGACGGGACTCCCTTGTCGGCCAGCGTTTCACGTGCGGTGTTCGGCCTCCCCCGCCCGCCGGACGGGAGAGGCGGTCTGCGGGGCCTTACGCGGCCGGCGGCGGCAGCTCGGCCACCAGGCGGATCGACGCGGTCAGCTCCTCCAGCTGGAAGTGCGGCCGCAGGAAGACGGTCGCGTTGTAGCAGCCGGGCTTGCCGGGGATGTCCGTCACATCGACGCGGGCCTCGCGCAGCGGGTACTGCGCCTTGAGGTCCTGGCCGGCGTCGTCCTTGCCGAGGACGTAGTCCATGATCCAGGTGTTGAGATACGTCTGCACGTTCTCCTTGGTCATGAAGCTGCCGATCTTGTCGCGCATGATCACCTTGATGTAGTGGGCGAAGCGCGACGCGTTCAGGATGTAGGGCAGCATCGCCGACAGCCGGCTGTTGGCGTTGGCGGACGCCGTGTTGTACAGCTTCGGCTTGTTGGCGGTCTGGCCGCCGAAGAAGGCGGCGTAGTCGGTGCCCTTGCAGTGCACCAGCGCGATGAAGCCGAGGTCGTTCAGCTCCTTCTCGCGGCGGTCGGTGATCGAGATCTCCGTCGGGCACTTCAGCGCGATGTCGCCCTCGTCGGTGTGGAAGGTGTGGGTCGGCAGGCCTTCGACCTTGCCGCCGCCCTCGACGCCGCGGATCGCCGCCGTCCAGCCGTACTTGGCGAAGGCGTCGGTGATGCGGGTCGCCAGCATCCACGCCGGGTTGCCCCACAGGTACTTGGAATGGTCGCGGCCGTCGGTGTCCTCGACGAACTCCATGCCCTCGACCGGCACGGTGTCCGGGCCGTAGGGCAGGCGCAGCAGCACGTGCGGCAGGCACAGCGTGACGTAGCGCGAATCCTCGCTGGCGCGGAACGACCGCCACTTGATCAGCTCGGCGCTCTCGAAGATCTTCGACAGGTCGCGCGGCACGCCCAGTTCGGTGAAGCCGCCCATGTCGAACAGCATCGGGCTGGCCGAGGCGATGAACGGCGCGTGCGCCGCGGCGGCGACGTTGGAGATCTTCTCCAGCAGCGCCATGTCCTGCGGGTGCCGGCCGAACTCGTAGTCGCCGACCAGCACGCTGTAGGGATAGCCGCCGAAGGTGCCGTACTCTTCCTCGTACACCTTCTTGAAGAGCGCGCTCTGGTCGAACTCGACCGCCTTCTCCAGGTCCTTCAGCAGCTCCGCCTTGGTGATGTTCATCAGGCGCAGCTTCAGGCGCGTGCTGGTCTCGGTGTTGAAGACCAGGTAGGCGAGGCCGCGCCAGGAGGCCTCCAGCTTCTGCAGGTCGGGGTGGTGCAGCACCTCGTTGAGCTGCAGCGAGATCAGGTCGTCGATCTGGGCGATGCGGTCGTTGATGGCGGCGACCACGTCGCCGCTCACCGCGCCGCCGGTCTCGGCCAGCACGGAGTTGACGAACTCGTCCACCAGGTCGCGGGCGTAGCTGCGCTGCGTCTCGTCGCGCGCCAGCTTGCCCTCGACCATGATGCGGTCGAGGATCGGCAGGGTCTCGGCGGCAGCGGCACCCGCGCCCGGGGTCTCGGTTTCTTCAGCCATGGCAAGCGTCTCCTCGTGTCGCACCGCGGTGCGCGTCGGGCCCGCGGCGTCTCAGCGATTGTCGGGCGGCGGGTTACTCGGCCTTCGGCGCATCGGTAGCCGGGGCGGCGTCACCGGCGGGGGCGGAGAGCTGCTTCTTCAGCGCCTCCTGGTCCTCGGTGTTCGCCATCACCTGCTTCAGCAGGCCGTCCAGGTCGTCGTTGCCGTCCAGCTTGGTCAGCAGGTCGCGCAGGCGCGAGCGGGCCTCGAACAGGCGCTTCAGCTGCGGAACCTGCTTCAGCACCTCCACCGGGCCGAAGTCGTCGAGGTGCTTGAACTTCAGCTCGACGTTGAGGACGTCGTTGCTGTCCGGCTGCAGCTTGTTCGGCACCCGGAAGGCGACGCGCGGGTTGATCGCCGACAGCACGTCCTGGAAATTGTCGCGGTCGACCTCGATGAACTTGCGGTCCTTGACGGGCGGCAGCGCCTCCGCCGGCTTGCCCGACAGGTCGGCCATGATGCCGACGATGTAGGGAAGCTCCTTCTTCTCGATCGCGTTGCCGATTTCGACGTCGTACGTGATCTGCACGCGCGGCGGGCGGACTCTGCTCAGTTTGTGCTGGGTGCTCTCGGCCATGGACTTGCCCTTCTCCCAGAGTGTTTCTGTGCACGCCCGACGCGATGATCAGGCGCGTTTTTGTAATCCTGAAATGAACATTAGAATCGCTCTTGCCTGATAACAAGAAGATTCAGCCACATTGGCAATTCATCCGTTCATCGCGCCCCCGTCTTCTGTGTCAGTTCTGTAAAATTGAAGCCGAGGAGATCGAAAACCGTGCCGAGATCGTTGCGGCCACGGCTGACCTCGAGAAGAACTTCATGCAAAGGCATGTTCGCCCAGCCCAGCGCGCGGTGGATCAGGTACGGCGTCGGGCTGTGCGGTTCGGTGCGCAGCAGGAAGTCGGCAACCTCCGCCAGCCAGTAGTAGGCCTCCTCACGCGTGCGGATCGGGCCGGCGTGGACATACGGCGCGGCGTGCTCCTCCGCCTCGCCGTAGTCCTCGGGCTCCGGCTCGGGTGCGAACCCGGCGGCGGTTTCGGCGGGCATCACGGGATCCTCCCCCTTGGCGCGCAGCATGGTGTCCACCCAGCCCTGCAGGCCGGCCAGCGTCTCGCGCAGCGTGACCAGCCCCGGCGCGTCGCGGCCGCAGCGCGCGTCGAGCAAGGCCGACAGCGCGTCGGTGGCGGATATCGCCTCGGCGAGCTGTTCGTGTTGGTTGCGGTGGAAGGCGACCGGGGTGGCGGCGGCGCTGGCATCGACGTCGGGCAGCAGCGCCTCGCCCCTGGCACGGGCAGCGTCGCCGGTGCGCGGGTCCTTCGCCGCGATCATGCTGAGGCGCTGGGCGTTCTGGTAGTCGGCGAAGGAGAAGCTGACCACCGGCTGGCTGCCCGAGCGGGTGATCGGCTGCCGGTGCAGCAGGTTCGGCAGCTTGCCGTTCAGCCATTCCAGCGGCGCCACGCGGGCGGCGACGTCACCGTCGTCGATGTCCGGGTGCAGTCCGTCCCAGAACGCCTCGCACAGCCCGGCGATCATCCGCAGCCCCGGCCCCAGCGCTTTGAGGCCATGCTTGTGGACCAGCGCCTCGATCAGCCAGCAGGCGACCTGCAGGTCCTTCGAGCGCGTCTCCAGCACGCTGCGGCACAGCCGCGCCACCTCGTCCCAGTCGGCGCGCTTCAGCGCCGTCTGCCAGACGCCGGTGGGCAGCGAGGGGTCGTCCTGCCGGCGCGCCTCGCGGATCTCGTCGAAGACCGGGTCGTAGCGCAGCGACGGCCCGGTCGGGGCATCGCCCGGCAGGGGCGCCAGGATGGCGCTGAAGTCGGGAAGCGCGGCGCTCATTTCGTGATCCTCGTCGGGGCGTTCTTCGCCGCCGGGGGCGTGGGGGGTATCACCGCCGCCGTCTTCGCGGCGGCCTTGGCGGCGGCCATCCTCGGCACCGGCGCGGTCGAGACGTCGCCGGAGAACGGTTCGCCGGCGGCCGAGGCGGCGCGTGCGGCGGTGTCCAGGCGCGGCGCGCCATAGGGAAAGGACGGCAGCGTGAAGGTGGTCCTGCCCTTGCCGTCCGGCGTCGGCGTGCTGAGTCCCAGGCGCAGGAAGACGCTGGTCTTGCCGGCGACCGGCGGCTTGGCCGGGCCGGGATCGCCCGGCACCGGGGCGCTGGTGGTGTCGGCCGAGAACTTCAGCGTGTGCGGCCGGCTGTCGGTCAGCTTCGGCAGGTCGGCGGCCGGCGCCCTGTGCACCTGCAGCAGCCGCACCAGCGACCAGCGGTTCATGTAGGCGAAGCCGATGGAGCGGTCGGGCTGCACGCTGCCGTCGGCGCCGACGATGGACACCGGCACCACCGGCGCGTCCTTGGCCCAGCGCAGCGTCACCGTCACCGGGTCGCCCGGCGACCACTTGCCGGCCTGGGTGCCGGAGCCGCGCAGCATCTGCTGGTCGCCGATGGCCACCAGCCACTCGATGATCTGGTTGCCGCCGCTTTCCTTCGGCCGGTTGACGCGGAACTCCGCCGCCACGTCGAAGGCCGGCGGCGCGGTCGAGGTTGCGGCGAGGAACGGCGCCAGGAACTCCTTCACCGCCGCCAGGTTGTCGATGAAGGCGAGCGCCTGGGCGGCCGGCGTGCCCGGCTGCGGCGTGCCGAGGCCGCGGCGGATCGCCGCCTCCGCATTGCCGAAGCGCTCCAGGAAGGCGACGACGGCGTCGAGGTCGGCCTCCGCCGTGTCCGCCCCGCCGTAATCGGCGAACGGATAGCGCCCGGCCAGCATCGCGTTGAAGTCGGTGGCAAGCCGCGTGTAGTCGGTGGACAGCGCCTTCACCGCCACGCGCTGGCACTGCGCCAGCGCCATCCGGCGCAGCGTGTCGCGGCGCTGCTGGAAGAAGTCGCCGCCGGCGCTGGTGCCGCTGGCCAGCTGCTGCAAACAGGTGTCCGGCTTCACCGCGCCCAGGTCGAAGCGGACGTAGCGCTCCAGCAGAGCCAGCGAGCTGGCGGGGTTGTCCGCCTTGTAGCGCTGCTGCTCGATCAGGATGCGCTGCCACTTCAGCACGTGCGGGTCCTGGCGCAGCGTGTTGGGCGTCTGTTCGCGCAGCGCGAAGTTGACCAGCGGCGCCGCCACCTCGGTGCCCAGCCAGTCGAAGCGGCCGCGGGTGTTGTCGAGGTACTGCGCCAGCTCGCTGTCGCTGAGCACCTGGAAGCCCTCGAAGTTGAGCGGCAGCGTGCCGTCCCACTGCTTGAACTCATCGACCGGCAGGTAGGGGGCGCCCTCGTCGCCGATGCGGTCGGCCTGCTCCAGCATGCTGACCACGTGCTGGGCCACGATGCCCGACACGGTCGCGTACGCCTGGTCCATGCCGCGCCGGCTGAAGGCGCCGAGGATGTCGCCCAGACTGCGCGACGCCTTGCCGAACTGGCGCACCTCGCGCAGCAGGCCGGTCTCGTCGGCGACCATGCGGAAGTCCTGGCCGCGCTGCTCGACCACCTGCGCCTGCGCCACCGAGGTCAGCATGGCGGTCTGCAGCCGCTGCGCCGCCAGCGCCTGCACCATGGGGCGCAGCGAGTCCGGCACGCGGGTCAGCGGCCCGGCCTCCATCGCCTCGAACGCCTTGTAGTAGGCCATGGCCCTGGCCAGCGGCTCGGGCGACCACAGGGTAGCGGTGCTGGTCCTGGAGGGCAGCACCGGCTCGCGCACCGGGGTGTCGGCCATGAACTCGTACTTCAGGATGTCCGGCAGCACCGCGGCCAGCCCGTCCACCGCCGGCGCCAGCTTCAGCAGCCCGTCGTCGGTCTCGTCGGCGACCAGCAGCGGCCCGGTGCCCGGCGTCCGGATCGCCAGCAGCGCGGCGCGCAGGTCGGCGATGCGGGTGGTGGCCATGCGCAGCATCGCCTGCGCCGCCGTCTCGCCGAGAAACAGGTTGGCGCGCACGCGCTGGATCTGGTCCTTCCAGTGCGGCTCGTTCTCCGGATGCGCGACGAACAGCCAGCGCAGGTCGGGGTTGCCCAGCACCGTCTGCACCCGGTCGATGGCGGTGTTGAGGTCGACCAGCGTCGCCCCCGCCGCGTCCGGCGCGCCGAAGCGCGCCAGCTCCGCCCGCTCCAGCGCGCTGGCGACGGCGGCGAAGCGCTGCACGATAGGGCCGTCGGGCGACACCAGGGTGACCGCCCCCTGCCCCAGCCGCGCCAGCGTCTGCAGGGACGGCATGATGTTGCGCGAGGCGTCGAACGGCTTCACCTTCGCCACCCGCATCACGTCGCGGTACAGCCCGGCGTCGCTCAGCAGCGCCTCGCCCAGGTTGATGCCGAGCAGCGAGGTGACCAGCTTCGAGAAGGTCAGCACCGGCAGGTCGGTCGCCGTGTTGAACTGCTGGATGTCGGCGGCCAGCGCGTCGAGGTCGCCCAGGTAGGCCTGCACCCGCGCCTGGGCGGCCAGCCCCTCGGGCGCCTGCCCCTGCGGCTGCGGGCCGTATTTCTTCTGGATCGCGTCCCAGCGTTTGATGAGTTCGAGGCGCATCGGGTAGAGCACGACCAGACCGAAGCCGTGCGCCATGGCGTGCTTGACGTCAGCCTCGATGGTGCTGAACCAGGACGTGGGGATGAACGGCTCCAGCAGCGCGCGGTCGCTGAGCGTCTTGAAGGAGTTGAGGATCGGCGCGGTGGCGCCGTGCACGTCGCGGTACAGCCCCTCGCTCAGGCTCTGCCCCGCCTCGCGCGCCCGGTGCACCTGGGCGTCGGTCTTCTCGATCATCATCAGCGGCTTGATGATGTTCGCCGTGGTGCCCTGCAGCGAGGTGTAGGAGTACCAGAGGCCCAGCGACAGCACGACCGCCGCCGCCGCCACGCCGGCCTGGGCGAAGCGCAGCGTCCGGCTGCGCGCCACCAGCCCGCGCCGCGCCGCGCGCACCAGCCGGGATTCGCGGAAGATCTTCTCGCTGAACAGCTCGGTGGCGAACAGCGGCTGCGCCGCCGGAGCCGCCGAGGGGGCCGGCGCCAGCCCGACCGGCAGCTCCGCACCCGCCTCGTACGCCGCCGGCAGGCCGCGCCCGCCGGCCACCAGGGCCGAGCCGTCGCCGGTGAAGTAGAGGCCGCGGAAGAAGTGCGGGTCCTGGTAGGAATCCAGCCGGAACAGCGCGGTGGCGAAGCGCGCCACCGGCGCCGACAGCTTCTGGAACTCCGCCGGGAACAGGAACGCCATGTCGCTGAGGCCGCCGGACGACACCGCGGTGCCGATCAGCGTGCGGTGCAGCTCGCGGCCGATCTCGTCGAACGCCTCGTTCAGCAGGTGCGGGGCGAAGGTGGTCTCCAGCGTCTGCGGGTTCGACCAGCCGAACACCTCGTTCCGGCGCTGCACCGCCAGCGGCTCCCAGAAGCTGGTGAAGCCCGGCACCGTGTCGCACTTGGTGACGACCAGATAGACCGGCAGCCGCAGGCCGAGGTTCTGCTGCAGTTCGCGCAGGCGGCGGCGCAGTTGCTTGGCCCGGCTGGCCAGCGCCACCGCGTCCAGCCGGTCGGGACCGACCAGATCGCCGGCCGGCAGCGTCACCACAACGCCGTCCAGGCCGCGCTCCGGCCGGTGGCGCTGGAGCAGCTGGAGCAGCCGGCGCCAGCCGCCGTCGTTGCCCGTCGCGTCGCCGTCCGGCCCCCACAGCACGCAGCCGGCGGGGTCGAGGACGATGCCGCGCTCGAACACATGCCAGGCGCAGCCCTGCTCGGCCAGTTCGGAATCGACGGTGAGGTCGAAGGGCCGGGTGAGCCCGATGGAGGAGGCCAGCGCGCTCTTGCCCGAACCGGACGGTCCCAGCATCAACACCCAGGGCGCGGCATAGCGCCAGCCCGACCCCGGCATCATGCCGCGCATGGCGCGCAGCGTGGTGGTGAAGCTGGTGTTGAGCGCCCGCACGTCGGCGCCGCGCACCGCCGCCAACAGGTCCGCTTTGCCCGGCGCCGCCGCCGCCCCGCGCTCGTCCCGCCGCACCAGCCAGACCAGCAGCGCCAGCACCGCCAGCGCCAGAGCACCCAGCAGGACGCCGATCAGCAGCGGGTGGTCGGAGAGGAGGCTGGCGGTCACGTCCCCTCCCCTAGCGCGACGGGTTGTTGACGGCGCGGTCGATGCGCTCGACCGCGTGGACCACTTCGTCGGTGCCGGCCACCCAGATCAGGTGGCTGCCGACCAGGAACAGGCTGATCACCGCCAGCAGCGCCAGCCCCCACGGCCGCAGGTAGGGCAGCCGCACCGTGCGCCCCTGGTCGATGGTGTGGGCGTAGGCCTGCGGGAACAGCTGCGCGCCGTCGCGCGCCAGATCCGGGTCGTGGCGGGCGATGATGCGGGCCAGCGCCGCGCGGTAGGAGCGCAGGTCGCCTTCGTCCTCCGGCCGCCAGTAGCGGCCGCGGAAGCCCAGCGCCAGCGCCACCAGATAGATGGTCGCGAGGTCGCTCGACGCCCGGGTGCTGTCCTCCAGCAGGGCGTCCAGCCGCTCGAACACCCGCTCGCCGGCGACGCGCGTGCCGAACAGCGCGGTCTCCAGCAGCCGGTCCTGCCACGCCTGCCTGCCGTCCCAGTTGATGCGCAGCAGCATGGTCTCGTCGGCGAGCGCGGCCATGACGTACTGCGCCTCGCGGTACAGCGTCTCGCCGTAGGCGCCGCCCCAGTGCCGCGCCTTCACCGCCTGCGCTTCCAGCAGCGTGCGCAGCCGCTGGTGCACCAGCCCGGCGAGATCGGCCGGGGTCAGCCCGTCGCCGCCGCCCAGCCGGCCGGCCGCCAGCGCGTACTTCAGCCGCAGCAGCTCGGCGAAGAAGTCGCCGAACTGCACGAGCAGCGCGTGCTCCCCGCGGTCGCCCATCAGCAGCGACGCCACCGACGGCAGCCCGCCGGCGTCGGCGATGTCCGGGGCCAGATCCTGCGATGATACGCCCATGGGTCCCCTCCCCCCGGCCCGCGGCTCAGCCGGCCGCGTCGGCGGCGGCGCGCCCGGACGGCGGGGCGACGTACAGCGCGATCTCCGCCGGACGGCGCGCCCCCGTGCGGTCGCCGGGGTTGGCGATCTCCAGGACCCGGTCGGCCTCGATGAACGAGGCGTCGGGCTCGATGCGGTAGAGCAGCACACCGCGCTCCGGCACCACCTCCAGCCGGTCGTCGCGCTCCACCCGGCGCCGCGCCGCGCCACGCAGCCGGCGCTCGCGCAGCACGCCCATGTTCTCGGCCGAGGCGATCAGGCTCTCGGCCACCCAGGCGTCGGCCTCGCTCTCGGTCTGGCCGGGGGCGAGGCGCACCCCGACCAGCAGCCCGTCCACACCCAGCCACGCCGGTTCGATCTTCAGGCGGAAACCGACCTCCTCGGCGGCGAAGCGCAGGGTCACGTAGGTCTCGCTGACCGTCTCGATCATGCGCTCGATGAACTCGATCACCGGCGCCACCGAGGCGCGGATGTCGCCGTGGTCGTAGGCGTCGAAGATCGGCGGGATCAGGCCCGGCCCCAGCGCCGCCACCTGTCCGGCGATGCCGCACAGCGCGGTGTGCAGCGCGAACGGGTGCGTCGCCCCGGCGCCCAGCAGCGCCTCCAACTGCGGCAGCCCGGCGGCGAGGCACTGCACGGCGTGCCGCGTGTCGGCGATCAGCGTCGCCTGCACCGTGCCGGCCGGGGCGCGCAGCCGGCCGGCCAGGAAGGCGGCCTTCTCCCGCAGGCGCTTGGCGATGGTTCGGCAGGAGTCGGCGAGCGGCGAGTCGGGCGGCGCCGAGAACGCCGGCGGCAGGTAGTCGGTGAGCTGGAACGCCTCGTCGCGGTAGGTGACGCGGGCGATGGGCAGCGCGGCGTACTTCTGCGGCACCTCCTCGCCCACCAGCAGCGACACGCGCGGCTGCAGGCGGGCCATCGCCTGCTCGTTGTCGCCGGTGTTCTCGTCCACCACCGGCTCGCCTTCGACCGAGCGGTAGCGCGCCAGCTCGCCGCCGGCCGCGGCCCCCGGCTTGTAGACCGGCACCACGAGGTGGACGGTGGCCGGCGCGTCCTTCAGCTGGTCGGCGTAGGGCACCAGGCTGACCTGGAGGTCGGCGCCGCCCGCCGGGTGCGTCACCACCAGCCCGTCGGGCAGCACCGCCTCCAGCGCCAGGATGCGGAAGACGCCGACCACCAGCATCGCCTGATCGACCTTCAGCGTCCGCACGCCGTAATGGAACGGCGACAGCCGGCCGAGGTGGTAGTGCAGCAGCCCGTCCTGGCGCAGCCACGCCTGCTGGAAATGCTGCGGCGAGAGCAGCATGCCCTCGTACCACTGGATCGGATCTTGCGGGTTGAAGGGGCTCATACCGTCGGGCACCTGCGGGTTTCGGTCATTTCAAGGACGGGGCGGCCACCGCGAAATCCTTCTCGCCCAGGCGGAGAAGGACGGCGGGCATGCCGTCGATGCGGGCGCGGTGCGGACCGGGCGAGTCGTAGCCGGCGAAGACGAAGGCGCCGAGCGCGTCGCTGCCGCGGCCGGAGATCAGGTAGCGCGGCCCCCTCTGGCCGGGAATGACCTCGAAGGTCTGCACCTCGATGCCGGTGGGGTTGGCCAGCTTCATCGGCTCGCGGTTCTTGAACCAGTCGGCCGAGGTCATGCCGGCGAAGGCGGGGATCAGCGTGGTGTCGTAGACCAGCACCAGATCGACGGCGAGCGCGTTGTCGGCGTTGGCGTTGGCCGCCACCTCCATGTCCAGCGTCTGCGTCTTGATCCGGGAATCGGTCCCGCAGCCGGCGAGCGTGAGCGCCAGCAGGACGGCGGCCGGACCCGCGCGGCGCGCGAACCGGCCCGTTGCGGCCCCTTCCCCGGACCACGACAGAGAAACCACGGCTTCCCGTCTCCCCCAACTTTGCGGAAGCATCGTTATTACCTTCGTCACGAGTGACGAATTCGGATGATGCTCGAAAGGCTAGGGAAGAAACAGCACCTTGTCCATGATATTACGCGATGTCACAGGCCCAGCTCCCGGTATAAGGGCGCAGGCCTAGCCGTTTCGTCATACCCTAGTATGAAAGATCCGAGTCGCGGGACTCAGCCGGGGATGATCTTGCTCAACAACAACTTGATTGAGTCGAGCAGCCGCTCCCCCAATTTCTTGTGTTGATCCTCGATGTTCGCCACCAGACGGGCTTCCAGCCCGGCGATCGCCTGCTGCTGCGCGGCGCTGGCCGCCACCAGCTGGTCGACCCGCTGCAGCAGGGCGCGGTTCTGCGTGATCAACTGTTCCATGAGGGGGTGCGAGGGGTCCGACTCGCCGGGACTCCGTGCCCCCTGTGGGGTGGGCGGCACCGCGGCGGCGGTCGGGCGGCGGAGGGTCCGGACGCCGATCGGCAGCGGCTCGATGGGGGCTGCGGCTTCCGGCCCGTCCAGCCAGCGCGAGACCAGGGCGTAGCTGATGTTCAGTTCGGTCGAGATGCGGCGGTAGCTCCAGCCCTGACGGCGCAGCCGCTCGACCAGCGCGCGGCGCGCGGGGTCGTCCATGCGGCGGCCGGCGCTGTTGGGCAGCCGCTCCTGCTGGTCCGGCATGCCGGCGACGACCTGGAAGTACCCGCTGTCGCCCCGCTCCATCCCACTCCCCACCATCATCGGCGCCTGCGACCGGAGGGAGAGCATGGTAGCGCGATTTCCCCCGCGGGGAAACGGCTTCCGGCGATTCAGGCAGCGTTCAAATCAGGTTGCATACCGCCGTATTCGCACAGCCGGAAGACGCAAACCCTCTGGACTCGTTCTCGTTGCCCCCGGCATGCTGCGCACACCACGCCACGGGGGCCTTACCGATGTCCGACTCCCTCACCGCCATGCAGCGGCTGCACCTGTGCATGGCCGAGAACCCGCCTCTGCCGAAGCCGTCGTTCCGCAAGCTGCGGGTGTTCACCGTCGACCCGTCGCTGGGGGCGGAGCTGGAGACCTACGCGCTCAATGAGACGACGGTCGAGATCCCCTGGGAGCACGACCTGAAGCCCGGCCCGGTCGGCGAGTACCTGGAGGTGGTGGACATCGACCCGGCCAGCGGCTGCGCCTACGCGCCGATCGATCTCAACGCGCCGGAGCTGCTGTCGCAGGACGGGCTGCGTCCGTCCGAGTCCGACCCGCGCTTCCACCAGCAGATGGCCTACGCCGTCGCCATGCGGACCATCCAGGTGTTCGAGCGCGCGTTGGGCCGCGCCGCGCTGTGGGCGCCGCGCTTCGTCCGCAACGCCAAGGGCAAGGTGGAACGCGAGGAGTACGTGCAGCGGCTGCGCATCCACCCGCACGCGCTGCGCATTCCCAACGCCTATTACAGCCCGGAGCGCATGGCGCTGCTGTTCGGCTATTTCCCGGCCTCGACCGAGGCGGAGGCGACGGTGCCCGGCGGCATGGTGTTCGCCTGCCTGTCGCACGACATCATCGCGCACGAGACCTCGCACGCGCTTCTCGACGGGCTGCACCGCCGCTACCGCGAGAACACCAACCTCGACATGCTGGCCTTCCACGAGGCCTTCGCCGACATCGTCGCGCTGTTCCTGCACTTCACCGTCCCCGACGCGCTGAGCAGCCAGATCGCCAGCACCGCCGGCGACCTGGGCAAGCCCAACCTGATGGCGGAGATGGCGTTGCAGTTCGGCCGCGCCACCAAGGGCGACGGGGCGCTGCGCGACTACATCGGCATAACGCCGACGCGCAACGACTACGCCGCCGCGACCGAGCCGCACAGCCGCGGCGCGGTGCTGGTGGCCGCGGTGTTCGACGCCTTCCTGCGCATCTACCAGCTGCGCACCCGCGACCTGATCCGGCTGGCCACCGGCGGCACCGGCGTGCTGCCGGCCGGCGCCATCCCGCACGACCTGGTGCAGCGGCTGTCGCAGGAGGCGGGAAAGCTGGCCGGGCACTGGCTGAACATGTGCATCCGCGCGCTCGACTACTGCCCGCCGGTGGACCTGACCTTCGGCGACTATCTGCGCGCGCTGGTCACCGCCGACCGCGATCTGGTGCCGGAGGACCGCCTGGGCTACCGCGTCGCCATCGTCGCGGCGTTCCGCGACCGCGGCATCTACGCCGAGGGGGTGCGCACGCTGTCCGAGGTCTCGGTGGCGTGGGAGCCGCCGCCCGACCCGCTGGCCAGCCTGAAGAAGCACCTGCAGGGGATGGACCTGTTCCAGAACGGCGTGTCCGACCGCCGCCTCGCCTACGAGCACAGCCGCGAACATGCCGGAGCGCTGCACAAGCGCCTGTTCGGGCCCGACGGGCTGAACGACGACGAGATGGATATCCTCGGCCTGCACCGCCGCCCCGACGAGGCCTTGAACGGCAAGCCGTTCAAGGTGAAGACCGGGGACGGCGCATTCTGGGCGCGCGGCATCGAGGTGCACTCGGTGCGCCCGGCGCGGCGCGTCAGCCCGGACGGGCGCATCCAGTCGGACATCGTCGTCGAGATGACGCAGAGCTGGTCGCCGGACGCGGGCTTCAAGACCAAGTTTCGCGGCGGCTGCACGCTGCTGATCGACGCCGACACCGGCCGGGTCCGCTACCTGATCCGCAAGCGCGTCGGCCGGGCCGCGGTGGCGGCGCCGGAGACCAGCGCCGCGCCGGGCTTCACCGACCCGCGCGACAACTACTTCCGGGCCGAGGGACCGCGCCGCGAGCCCTTCGCCCTGCTGCACGGACACTGAGGAGGCCGCGACCATGAGCAAGGCGAAGACCGGTGCGGCCCCCACTGTCAAAACACCCAGGGCCAAAACACCCAGGGCCAAGGTCCGCATGTACCGCCACGGGCTCGGCGACTGCCTGCTGGTGCGGCTGCCGCACGCCACGGCGGCGGACGGCTGGTTCAACGTGATGATCGACTGCGGCCTGCTGCTCGGCACGCCGGACGCGGCGGCCAGGATGACCAGAGTGGTCGAGGACGTGGCGGCGGAGACCGGCGGCCGGCTCGACCTGCTCGCCGTCACGCACGAGCACTGGGACCACGTCAGCGGCTTCATCCAGGCCAGGGACGCGTTCCGGAAGATCGAGGTCGGCGCGGTCTGGGCCGCCTGGACCGAGAACGAGGACGACACGGCGGTGCAGGCGCTGAAGGACGGCCGCCGCAAGGCGCTGGCGGCACTGCAATCGTCGAGCACGCGGCTGCGCACCATGGGCGCCGACGGCGCCGCCGGGGAGGTCGACGGCCTGCTGGCCTTCTTCGGCATCGGCGCCGGCCCGGACGGCTCGCCCTTCGCCGCCGCCGGCGGCAGCACGCCGGAGGCGCTGCGCACGGCACTCACACTGGGCAAGGAGCTGCGCTACTGCCGCCCGTCCGACCCGCCCTTCCAGCCGGAGGGGGCGGACTGGCGCATCTACGTGCTGGGGCCGCCGCGCGACGCGGTGCTGCTGAAGAAGTCCGACCCGTCCAAGCGCACGCCGGAGACCTACCCGCTCGCCGCCGCCGCCGAGGGTCTGGTGACGGCGCTGGGCGCCGACGAGGACGCCGGGCGCCCCTTCAACCGCGCCTGGGCGATCCCGATGGCGCGGACCAGGGAGCTGGAGTTCTTCCAGCGGACCTACCACGCCGAGGCCGAGGCGTGGCGGAGCATCGACGAGGACTGGCTGGGCACCACGACCGAGCTGGCGCTGAAGCTCGACTCCGACACCAACAACACCAGCCTGGTGCTGGCCATCGAGCTGCCGGCGGCCACGCCGGAGGGCGAGCCCGAGGTGCTGCTGTTCGCCGCCGACGCGCAGGTCGGCAACTGGCTGTCCTGGCAGGACCTGACCTGGACGGTCGACGGCCGCACGGTCACCGGCCCCGACCTGCTGAAGCGCACCACGCTCTACAAGGTCGGCCACCACGGCAGCCACAACGCCACGCTGCGCGAGAAGGGCCTGGAGCTGATGGACGGCCTGCGCGTCGCCCTGATCCCGGTGGACGAGGCGATCGCGAAGAAGAAGCGCTGGAACCAGATGCCGCGCGCCTCGATCATCGAGCGCCTGAACGCGATGGTGCCCGGCGCCGTGCTGCGCTCCGACGAGGACGCCGCGGACCAGCCCTGGCTGACCAAGGACGCGCTGTACTACGAGGTGACGCTCTGAAACTCCCTCCCCTGCCTCCGGCGGGGGAGGGCCGGGGTGGGGGCAACGCATTCCCGGGCAGGCCGTAGCCCCCACCCTTCCCACTTCGTGGGCCCCTGCCCTCCCCCGCCGGAGGCAGGGGAGGGGCTTCCGCCTCTGTCAAACCGCGATCACCAGCCGTTCCGGCGCCAGGGAGTGGAAGCGCACCTCGCCCTCGCCCAGCGCCGAGGCCGCCGCCTCGACCACGTAGCGGTGGTGGGTGAACAGCAGCACCTGCGTGGCCCGGCCCAGTTCGGCCAGCGCGCGGATGCCCGGCACCGTGCGGTCCTCGTCCGAGGTGATGAACAGGTCGTCGGCCACGAACGGCAGCGGCTCGCCCCCCTCGGCGTAGCGCTCCACGGCGGCGATGCGCAGCGCCAGGAACAGCTGGTCGCGGGTGCCGTCGCTCATGCCCTCGACCGGGCAGTGCCTGCCGTCGCGGCGCACGCCGACCAGCACCGGGTGGTCGGCCTCGGCGTAGTCCACGGCCAGCCGCTCGATCGGGTTGTCGCCGGTGGCGGCGATGCGCGCCATCACCTCCGACGCGCGCTTCACCAACGGATGCTCGTTGGCGGAACGGTAGCGCTCCACCGCCCGGCCGAGGACCAGCGACGCCGCGCGCAGCCGCATCCAGCGCCGGGCGATCTCCGCCATCTCCAGCCCGGCGTCCTTGGCCTGCGCCGCCGCCTCGCCGATGCCGGCGCGGCCCCGCAGCGCCGCCAGCTCCTGCTGCGCCACCACCAATGCCTGCGCCGCGGCCTCGCCCTGCTTCTGCAGGCGCGCCGCCTCGTCCTCCACCGCGGCGTCCTCGGCGGCGAGCGCGTCGGGATCGGCGCCGTCCGCCTCCGCCCGCAGCGCCGCCTCGCCCCATCCATCGCCGGCCGCCGCGAGGTCGCGACGCGCCTGCTCCAGCCGGGCGCGGAGCTGCCGGCGCTCGGCGGAACGGCGGGCGAGGTCAACCGCGTCGCCGGAATCGGCCAAGCCGTGCTCATCGCGCAGCAGCCGCACGGCGCGCTGCGCCTGCGCCGCCGCCTCGCGCGCCTCGGCCAGCGCCAGGGCGGCCTTGTCGCGCTGCTTTTCCAGCTCCTGCCGCTTCGAGGCGACGGCCGCCGCCTCGCGCAGCCGGCCGGCGATCACCGGCGCCAAGCCCAGCGGATCGGACGCCCGCAGATCGTCGAGCGCCGGGGATGCCCGGTCGAGCAGCGCGCGGACGGCCGCAGCGTGCGCCTCCAGATCGGCGCGGATGCCGTCGCAGCGGCGGCGGGTCTGGAGGGCGTCGCTGGCTTCCTTCTGGATCTCGTCCCAGACGGTCAGCGCCTCGGTCGCCTCGCCCGGCGTGGCGCCGGGGGCGAGGCCGATCAGCGGCAGGTCGGCCGCCCACGCCGCGATCCAGTCCCCAAGCCGCGCCTGCGCCTCGGCCAGCGCCCGCTCCGCGGCATCCAGCTCACGGCGGCGGCCGGCGAGTTCCTGGCGCAGCCGGCTGGCGCGTCCCCAGGTCTCACCCGCCTGCGCCGCCGCCGCGGCCACCCGGCCACGCAGCGCGACGTCGTCGAGCGCGTCGGTGCCGGTCAGCCCCAGCAAGCGGGCGGCATGCAGCCGGTGCGTGCGCGCCTGCTCGGCCTCGGCGCGCGCGCGCCGCACCGCGGCCTCGGCCTTGCGGGCGGCGTCGGCGAGGCGGACCACGCCGTCCTTGCGCTGCAGCCAGACGCGCATCGCCGCCGGCGTCTGCGGCGCCAAGCCGGAGGCCGCCCACAGCGCGGCCCACGCGACGTTCGCGACGGCGTCGCGAGCGTCGAGGTCGACAAGCCGCGCCTCCGCCGCCGCCAGCGCGCGCTCGGCGTCCTGGCGCTGGCGGGTCAGCGTGGCGAAGCGGGCGACGCGCTGCGCCTCGCGCTCGCGGCGGTCCACGAGGTCGTCGGCACGGATCACCGCCTCCTCGTAGGCCTGCGCCAGATCGGCCTTGGGCGGCGGGTCGTCGGCGATGCCCTCGACGTAGCGGCGACGGATCATCCGCCAGCCGCGGTCGCGGCGCTGGCGGGCTTCCTGCACGGCCTCCGGCGTCGGGACGGCGCCGGCCGCGGTCAGCTCCGCGAGGTCGCCGTCGAGCCGGGCCAACGCCGCGCGCGCCTGGGCCCGCTCGCGCGCCGCCGCCTCGCGTTCGGCCGCCAGCGCGGCGACGGACTGCTCCTGCCGGGCAACCGCCGCGTCGTCGGGGAAGGCGGCGTGCGCCAGTTCGGCCAGCGAGCCGGTCCACAGCCCGAGCGCGGCGAAGGCGACACCGGCCTCCTCCTTGGCCGAGGCCTCGTCGGCCGCCGCCTCGGCCAGCCGCGCGTCGGCATCGCCCGCCTTGGCGGCCTCGGCGAGCGCGGCGGCGGCCTCGGCCGGGTCGGCGGGGGCGCCGAGTTCGGCCAGCGCCGCCTCGGTCTCCGCCAGCCGTTCGGCGACGGCGGCATGCTGGCGGCGCGCGGCGTCGAGCGCCGTGTCGATGGCGTGGCGCTCGGCGATGCGGGCGCGCAGCCGCGCCACAGCCGGGCGCGGCGGCACGCGGGGCGCCGCCTCCTCCGGTGCGAAGCCGCCGCCCAGTTGGGCGATCAGCCCCTCCAGCCGCGTGCGGCCGAGCGCCAGGTCGCGCTCCAGCTTCGGCAGGTCGGCCCGCTTGGCGGCGACGTCGCCGTAGGCCACATGCAGCCGCTCGATCTCCGCCGCCAGCGCCGGCAATGGCCCGGGCACGCCGAAGGCGGACAGGTCGTGCTCCAGCCCCTCCAGCCGGCGGGCGGCGTGCGCCACCGCCTCCGCCGCCTCGTCGGCGGCGCGCTGGGCGGCGCGCCAGACCGCCTCGAAGCCGTCGGGCAGATCCGGCCCCGCGCCGTGCGCGGCCAGCAGCGCCGCCAGCTCGTCCAGGCGGGCGAGGATCGGCAGCACGCGGCGCAGGCGCTGCACCCGGCTGCGCCGCGCCCGCCCGTCGGCCAACTGCGCGTCCACCGCCGCGCGCGCGGCCCCGGCCTCCTGCACCGCCTTGATGGCGCGGGTCCAGTCGTCGGCGCGCAGGGCATCGGCCCGCATGCGGGCCTGCGCCTCGTCCCAGCGCTCCACCGCCTTCCAGAAGGGCTTGGCGGCCGACTTGCGGGTGGTGGCCAGCGCGTCGGCCTCGGCGTCCAGCCGCTCCAGCACCTGGGCGATGCCGGCGACGCCGCTGCCCGCCTCGAACAGGCTGCGCCCGAGGTCGCCGCCGGCCGCCAGCATGGCGTCGCCGCCCTGACGCAGCCGGTCGTGGTCGAGACCGAACATGCGCTCGAAGAAGGCCCGGTCCGCTCCGCCGAGGAACGGCGCCAGCGCCGAGTCCGGCAGCGGCGAGCCGCCGTCGGCGCTCAGCAGCGTGTTCACCCGCCCCTTGCGCCGCTTGAACGCCAGCGTCTCGCCGGCCCTGTTCGACAGCTCGGCGCCGATGCGCAGCTGGCCGTAGTCGTGCCGGAAGGCGTAAGGGGTGCGGTCGTGGATGCCGAACAGCAGGTCCCCGATCGCCGCCAGCGAGGTGGACTTGCCGGCCTCGTTCGGACCGTACACCACGTGCAGCCGCACGCCGTCGCCGCTCAGGTCGAGCGTCCGATCCTCGAAATGGCCGTAGCGCTCCAGGTGCAGGCGCTCGATGCGCATCAGGCGCCCTCCCCGGCCAGCCGGCCCAGCACGATGGCGCGGGCGTCCTCCAGCACGGCGGCGAGCAGCTCGTCGCCCAGCTCGTCCAGTCCGGCCTCGGCCCGCACCGCGTGCGGCATGCGGGAGAGCAGCGCCTCCAGCTCGGCGCGCAGGCCGTCGTGCTCGGCCGGGTCGGCGCGCACCTCCTCGACGGCGCGCAGCAGTTCGCCCAGCGCGTCGGGCAGCGCCGCCGCCCCGGCGTCCGGTTCGGCGGTGCGCAGCTCGACCTTCTCGATCCACACGTCGCCGCCGGCCCGCATGGCGGCGACCTCGCACTCGGCGGCCGTGCGGTCGGGGTCGCCGACCAGCGCGCGGTGCACGGCGCCGCGGCCGGTCAGCGTCAGCCGCACCGCCAGCGTGCGCCGCCCGGCCCCGGCCAGCGCTTCGCCCAGCGCCGCGCGCACCCGCTCGCCCACCTCGTCGAGGCCGGCGCAGCCGCCGACCTCCACCGGCACGCGCGCCCAGCGCACCACGTCGCAGTCCACGTGCTCGACCGCCATCACCTCGCCGGCATCGGCGGTGACCAGGGTGAAGCCCTTGGGCCCGGTCTCGTTGGCGTGGCGGCCCTGGAGGTTGCCGGGGAAGACGATCCACGGCCGCTCGCTCAGCACCTCGCGCGCGTGCACATGCCCCAGCGCCCAGTAGCCGTAGCCCTTGGCCGCCAGTTCGGCCAGCGCGCAGGGCGCATACGGCTCGTGCCCCGGCCGCCCGTCGGCGGCGGTGTGCAGCACCCCGACGTTGAGCAGCCCCGGCACCGGCGCCGGGTAGCCGCCGGCGATGTTGTCGCGCATCGCCCGCTGGCCGTAGCTGCGCCCGTGCAGCGCCACGCCCAGGTTCTCCCACACCACGGTCTCCGCCCGGTCGGAGCGGAAGACGTGCACGTTGGGCGGCAGCGAGAGGCTGCGCGTCATGGCGTTCTCGGCGTCGTGGTTGCCCTTCACCAGCGCCACGCGGATGCCGGCGTGCTCGAGCCGCGCCATGCCCTCGGCGAAGAACAGGCCGGTGGAGAAGTCACGCCAGTCGCCATCGTACAGGTCGCCGGCGATCACCACGAAATCGACGGCTTGGTCGACCGCCGCGTCGATCAGGCCGGTGAAGGCGCGTCGCGTCGCGCCGACGAGGTCGCGCGCCCGCTCCCCCGCCCGCGCGGCGAGGCCGGCGAGCGGGCTGTCGAGATGGATGTCGGCGGTGTGGATGAAGCGCAAGGGCGGGCCTCGTCACGCGGTGGGCGGGCCGACCGTAGCACACGCAGCAACGCGAACGGGAGGGGTACAAAACGGACGCCGGACGCGCCGCGGGCAACAGAAAAGGCCCGGTGGATGCCGGGCCGTCTTCAGCCTATCCCCAGGGGGAGTAAATGGCGGAGGGAGAGGGATTCGAACCCTCGATACCCTTTTGGGGTATACACACTTTCCAGGCGTGCGCCTTCGACCACTCGGCCACCCCTCCGCGGAGGACGCGTTTATAGCCATCCCCGACGCGCTTCGCAAGCCCCTGTTTTGAGGTGCCGGACGCTCCTTACGCAGCGGCCGGCACAGCCCCCTCTCCGGCGCCGGCGCGGCGCTCGCGCAGCCAGGCCCAGGCCTTTTCATGCAGGTGGAAGGCCACCGTGTTGCACAGCGGCTCGACCAGCGCCACGGCGCCGCCCACCGCGATGGAGCCGGTCATCAGGTAGCCCAGGGTGAACGCCACCGTGAAGTGCACGCACGCGAAGCTCAACGTCTTGGCCATGGCCCCCTCCATCTCTGCCGTGGAGACAGAGTGCCAGCCACCCCCCGGCACAGTCCAATCGCCAATCCGGACCGCAGCGATAGGCTTCCCCTATGATGCCAGCTCGTCCGCCACCTCGCCCACCGTGCGGCAGAGCAGCGCGATGTCCGCGTCGCGCGACAGGCGGTGATCGCCGTCCTTCACCAGCGTCACCCGCACGTCCGCCCCGGTCAGCGCGTCGGCGAGTCGCAGGCTGGTCTGCCAGGGCACGTCCGCGTCCATCATGCCGTGCAGCAGCCGCACCGGGCCGCCGAACGGGATCGGGCCGCGCAGCAGCAGGTGCCGCCGCCCCTCCTCGACCAGCGTGAGCGTCACCGGCTTGGGATCGTCGAAGTACTGCGACGGCCGGTACCACGCACCGTCGCGCAGCAGCGCGGCGCGGGCACCGGCGTCCAGCGCGTCCCAGATCAGGTCCTCGGTGAAGTCGGGCGCCGGCGCCACGCCGACCAGCGCGGCCACCCGCTCCGGCCGCCGCAGGGCGAGCAGCAGCGCGATCCAGCCGCCCATCGAGGAGCCGACGAGGATCTGCGGCCCTTGCGTCACTTGGTCCAGCACCGCCAGCGCGTCCTCGACCCAGGTGCCGACGGTGCCGTCCTCGAACCGGCCGCTGGAGGCGCCGTGGCCCTGGTAGTCGAAGCGCGTGTAGGCGAGGCCGCGCATCGCGGCCCAGGCCTCCAGCGCCACCGCCTTGGTGCCGGTCATGTCGGACATGAAGCCGCCGCAGAACATCACGCCGGGGTCGGCGCCGGGCCGGGAGGAGGGGGTGTGACGATAGGCTATGGTGGCCTCGCCGCGGGTCAGGCTATTGTGCCCGCCCGCCGGGGCGTGCGCGCGTTCGCTCATGGCTTCACCACACTCGCGTTTCGGGCATCATGATTCTGGATCCGCACCTTACCACCGCCGACGCGGCGGGCAATGCGCCCGCGGGGGAACAGGCGTTCCTCCGCCAGCCCGGCCGCCGGCCGCCGGTGATCCTGCAGGTGCTGCCCAACCTGGTGACCGGCGGCGCCGAACGCGGCTGCATCGACGTGGCGCTGGCGCTGGCCGAGGCCGGGGCGACGCCGCTGGTGGCCTCCGAAGGCGGGCCGATGGTGCGCGAACTGGACCGCGCCGGCATCGCCCACATCACGCTGCCGCTGAAGAGCAAGAACCCCCTGGTCATCCGCAGGAACGCCGGGCGGCTGGAAAAGATCATCCGCGACTTCGGGGTGGACATCGTGCACGCCCGCTCGCGCGCCCCGGCGTGGAGCGCCTGGATGGCGGCGCAGCGCACCGGCGCGCGCTACATGACCACCTTCCACGCGCCGTACAATTTCTCCAGCGGGCTGAAGCGCTGGTACAACTCGGTGATGGCGCGCGGCGAGCGGGTCATCGCCATCTCCGGCTTCATCCGCGACCACATCCTGAAGAACTACGACGTGGATCCGGCCGCGGTCCGCCTCGTCCACCGCTGCTACGACCCGGCGGTCTTCGCGCCGGAGCGCGTCACCACCGCCCGCCTGATCCAGCTCGCCACCCAGTGGCGGCTGCCGGAGGACCGGCCCGTCATCCTGCTGCCCGGCCGGCTGACCCGCTGGAAGGGCCAGACCGTGATGATCGACGCGCTGGCCAAGCTGGGCCGCAAGGACGTGGTGTGCCTGCTGGTCGGCTCCGACCAGGGGCGCTCCGGCTACCGGCAGGAGCTGGAGGAGCGCGCGCGCCGCGCCGGGCTGGCCGGCGTGGTGCACATCACCGACCACTGCAGCGACATGGCCGCGGCCTACATGCTGTCCACCGTCGTGGTGTCGGCGTCCCGCGAGCCGGAGGCCTTCGGCCGCGTCATCGTCGAGGCGCAGGCCATGGGCAAGCCGGTGATCGTGACCTCCATCGGCGCCTGGCAGGAGACCGTGCTGCCCGGCGAGACCGCCTGGGTGGTGCCGCCGGACGACGCCGACGGGCTGGCCAAGGCGCTGGACGAAGCCTTGTCGATGACGGCCGAGCAGCGCGCCGCCATCGGCGCCCACGCCCAGGCCTTCGTCGCCGAACGCTACACCAAGCAGCGCATGTGCGCCGACACCCTGGCGGTGTACGCCGAGCTGCTGGCCGCGTAAGACCGTTGCCGATACTCGGCAATGATCAACCTCCGCAGTGCGGCAAATTTTCACATCGTGAAAAGACCGCGAAGACGTCGACGGCCACTTTGTCACACCCCCTTGCGGGCAAGATTTGGCATGACGCATAGTCGTTGATGGAATTTAAGAATTCCCAAGACGTTATAAATGCCAAGGAACTCTAGCCGGGAAGCCTAGGCCAGAGGGCATAAAGGGGGAGTCATGCGCCTTCTCAAGGATCTTCCGATCTCGCGGAAGTTCGGCGTGGTGGTGACCGCGCTGGCGCTGATCGCGGTGGCCATCGCGACGCTGGGCGTGCAGGCGATGCGCACCTACGACGGCTACGTCGACGAGATCACCAACGCCTCCGCCCGCGCCCTGGACGGCGAGCGCATGAACGGCCTGGTGCTGGCCGTGGTGATGGACTCCCGCGGCATCTACATGGCGCGCGACGGCAAGGAGGCGGAGAAGTACGCCCCGCCCCTGCTCAAGAACCTGGCCGCCATGGACCGCCTGATGCAGGAGTGGTCGGCGATCACCCCCGCCGCCGAACGCGCCCACAACCAGGAGATCGCCGCCAAGGTGCGGGAGTTCATCACCTTCCGCACCGAGCTGGTCCGCCTCAGCCGCGACGCCTCCATCCCCGAGGCGCGCACCTACGGCGACAACGACGCCAACCGCGCCAACCGGCAGGCGCTGAACGTCCTGCTGCAGAAGCAGGCGGAAACCGACAACGCCAACATCGCCCGCCTCGGCGCCGAGTTGGAGGCGTTCCAGACCACCATGAACCGGCTGCTGATCGCGGTGCCGGCGGTCGGCATCCCGCTGACCATGCTGCTGGCCAGCGTGCTGGCGATCCGCATGATGGTCAACCCGATCCGCCGCATGACGGCGTCCATGCAGGAGCTGTCCGCCGGCCGCCTGGACGCCGCCGTGCCCGACACCGACAGCCGCGACGAGATCGGCGCCATGGCGCGCGCGCTGTGCGTCTTCCGCGACGCCATGCGGCAGGCCCGCGACCTCGCGCAGGAGCAGCAGCGCACCGCGGAGGAGAGGCTGGCCCGCTCGCAGGCCATCGTGGCGCTGACCGACCGCTTCGACCGCGAGGTCACCGGCGTGCTGGCCACCGTCCGCACCTCGGCCGAGCGGATGCGCAGCACCGCCAACGGCATGACCGCCACCGCCCAGGACACCACCAGCCGCGCCGCCGACGTGGCGAGCGCGTCGGAGCAGACCTCGGCCAACGTCCAGGCGGTCGCCACCGCCACCGAGGAGCTGTCCGCCTCCATCGGGGAGATCGGCCGGCAGGTCGCCACCTCCACCGAGATCACCCGCCACGCCGTCGGCGAGGCGCAGCGCGCCGACCAGCAGGTGCGCGGCCTGACCGACGCCGCCGAGAAGATCGGCGAGGTGGTGGAACTGATCAACTCCATCGCCAGCCAGACCAACCTGCTGGCGCTGAACGCGACCATCGAGGCGGCGCGCGCCGGCGAGCACGGCAAGGGCTTCGCCGTCGTGGCGACCGAGGTGAAGAACCTCGCCACCCAGACCGCCAAGGCGACCGAGGACATCGCCCAGCAGATCGCCGGCATCCAGCGGGTGTCCACCGATACGGCGACGGCGATCCGCTCGATCAGCGAGGTCATCACCCGCATCGACGGCATCGCCACCACCATCGCCAGCGCCATCGAGCAGCAGGGGGCCGCCACCGGCGAGATCGCCCGCAACATCCAGCAGGCCGCGCAGGGCACCGAACGGGTGAGCGTCACCATCGGCGGCGTGAACGCCGCCGCCCGCCAGACCGACGGCGCCGCCCGCGACGTGCTGGAGGCGGCGTCCGGCCTGTCCGTCCAGGCCGATTCGCTGCGCGACCTGGTGCATGGGTTCCTGGACGGGGTGAAGACGGCGTAGCGGCTGCTTGCCCCTCCCCGACCCTCCCCCGCTCTCGGCGGATCCGGAGAATCCGCCTGCCGCGTCAGCGCAAGCTTCGCTTGCGCGAGAGCTTCGCGGTGGAGGGGGCAGAGCGGCGGAGTTCCCTCTCCCGCGCCGCGGGGGAGGGTTAGGGAGGGGGCAATACCCCCGCAAAGGACCTCCCATGCTTGACTTGCACCGCCACGCCTTTAGAGTCGCGCGTTCCGACGCGAGTCGGACTCGCATGAACAACGGAAGCGAACGGTGAATCCGGTGACGTCCAGCATTGCCATCACGCTGCCCGACGGCAACGTGCGCGAATTCGACCGGCCGGTCACGGGGGCGGAGATCGCCGCCTCCATCGGTCAGCGTCTGGCCAAGGATGCTCTTGCCGTCAAGATCGACGGCACCGTGAAGGACCTCACCACCACCGTCACCGGCAACGCCAAGATCGAGATCGTCACCCGCAACCACCCCGACGCGCTGGAGGTGATCCGCCACGACGCCGCCCACGTGCTGGCGGAGGCCGTGCAGGAGCTGTACCCCGGCACGCAGGTGACCATCGGCCCGGCGATCGCCAACGGCTTCTACTACGACTTCGCCCGCGACGAGCCGTTCACGCCGGACGACCTCGCGAAGATCGAGGCGAAGATGCGCGAGATCGTCCAGCGCGACGCCCCCCTGGTGCGCGAGGAGTGGACGCGCGACGACGCCGTCGCCTACTTCAAGAACCACGGCGAGCACTTCAAGGCCGAACTGGTCGAGGCGATCCCGGCGGACCAGGCGATCAGCGTCTACCGCCAGGGCGACTGGCTCGACCTCTGCCGCGGCCCGCACGCGCCGTCGACGGGCAAGGTCGGCAGCGCCTTCAAGCTGATGAAGGTGGCCGGCGCCTACTGGCGCGGCGACAGCCGCAACCCGATGCTCCAGCGCATCTACGGCACGGCGTGGCGCGACGAGAAGGAACTGAAGGCCTACCTGACCCAGCTGGAGGAGGCGGAGAAGCGCGACCACCGCCGCCTGGGCAAGGAGATGGACCTCTTCCACGTGCAGGAGGAGGCGGTCGGCTCGGTGTTCTGGCACCCGAAGGGCTGGACGCTGTACCGCACCATCGAGACCTACATCCGCACCAAGCTGGAGCAAGCCGGCTACGTCGAGGTGAAGACGCCGCAGCTGATCGACAGCTCGCTGTTCAAGGCGTCCGGCCACTGGGACATGTACGGCGACAACATGTTCAAGGTGGAGGCGGACGAGGGCAAGAAGCAGCTCGGCGTCAAGCCGATGAACTGCCCGGGTCACACGCAGATCTTCAAGAGCGCGCTGCGCTCCTACCGCGATCTGCCGATCCGCATGGCCGAGTTCGGCTCGTGCCACCGCAACGAGCCGTCGGGCGCGCTGCACGGCATCATGCGGGTGCGCGCCTTCACCCAGGACGACGCGCACATCTTCTGCACCGAGGACCAGGTGCCGAGCGAGGCGGCCGAGTACTTCAAGCTGCAGCTCGGCGTCTACAAGGATCTTGGCTTCGACAAGATCGACGTGAAGCTGGCGCTGCGCCCGGACGTCCGCACCGGCTCCGACGAGCTGTGGGACCGCGCCGAGGACGGCCTGCGCACCGCGCTGCGCTCGGCCGGGCTGGAGTTCGAAGAGCTGCCGGGCGAAGGCGCCTTCTACGGCCCGAAGGTGGAGTTCCACCTGACCGACGCCATCGGCCGCACCTGGCAGTGCGGCACGCTGCAGTACGATCCGAACCTTCCGGAACGGCTCGACATCCACTACATCGGCGAGGACGGCGCGAAGCACCGCCCGATCATGCTGCACCGGGCCATCCTCGGCTCGCTGGAGCGCTTCATCGGCATGATGATCGAGCACTACGCCGGCAAGTTCCCGCTGTGGCTGGCCCCGGTGCAGGCGGTGGTGACCACCATCACCAACGAGGCCGACGGCTACGCGGCGGAGGTCCACAAGATCCTCAAGAGCCGCGGAATCCGGGCCGAACTGGACGTCCGCAACGAGAAGATCAACCTGAAGGTCCGCGAGCACAGCCTTCAGAAGGTGCCGGTGATCGTCGTCGTCGGCCGCCGCGAGGCGGAGGAACGCACGGTGGCGATGCGGTACCTCGGCGGCAAGGATCAGGAAGTTCTTGCCCTTGACGCCGCAGTCAATAAACTTACTGAAGAGGCGCGGTCCCCGGCCGGGGACCGTGGCTTCGATTCGCCATTCTGAGTGACCGCCGTTCACCGGGCCCGCCGCGTCAGCCGGGGGCCCGCCGGACGGGGTCCATAACCATGGAGAGGGTTCCATAGCCAGGTTACCACAGGAAGCCGCCCCGACCCGCGACGGACCGCGGATCAACCGGGAGATCACGGCGCGTTCCGTCCGTCTCGTCGGCGCCGACGGCGAGATGGTCGGCATTGTTTCGTTGCGCGACGCTCTGCTGGCTGCGGAGGACGCCGGCCTCGACCTCGTCGAGGTGGCCCCGCAGGCGGAGCCGCCCGTCTGCAAGATCCTCGACTACGGCAAGTTCAAGTACGAGGAGCAGAAGAAGGCCGCCGAGGCGCGCAAGAAGCAGAAGATCATCGAGGTCAAGGAGATCAAGCTCCGACCGAACATCGATGACAACGACTACGACGTGAAGATGCGCGCCGCGACCCGCTTCCTCGAGGAAGGCGACAAGGTCAAGGTGACCATGCGTTTCCGTGGGCGCGAGATGGCGCACCAGGACATCGGCATGAACGTGCTGATGCGCGTGCGCGACCGCCTGGACGAACTGGCCAAGGTCGAGCAGATGCCCAAGCTCGAAGGCCGCCAGATGATCATGGTGCTGTCGCCGAAGTGACCGCGGTTTACCGCCTGCTTCAAAAAGCCCGCCGGAGACGGCGGGCTTTTTGTTTGAATCCCCTCCCCCCAGCGGGGCTGGGGGAGGGAAACGCTCCGGCCTTCGAACCATCCGCCCCGTGATATTCTAGTATGCGACGCGCTGCCGCATGTATCACGCCGAGGCACGGCGGTAGCATCGGTCACTTCCCGGCAGCCGTTCGACCGCCACGCGCGTGACGACGCCGTCCCCTCGACCCTGCCGGCCGACACGGATCCCAGCCCGGAAGAGCGCGCGCCCGCACAGCGATGCCCGCCGCCGCCCTCCCCCGCCGGGGAGCACTCACGAGGTGACATCATGCCCGAAAAACTGCGGCCTCTGATCTGGGTCGCCGTCGCCGTCCTCGGAGCCGCCTGCCTCGGCGGCATCGCGCTCAACCGCGGCGAGACCATCAACGCCATCTGGTTCATCGGCGCCGCCGCCGGCGTGTACGCGCTGGCGTTCCGCTTCTACGCCGGCTGGATCGCGGCCAAGCTGATGGTGGTGGACGAGACCCGCGCCACCCCGGCCGAGCGGCTGAACGACGGCCGCGACTTCGTGCCGACCCACCGCTGGATCACCTTCGGCCACCATTTCGCCGCCATCGCCGGCGCCGGCCCGCTGGTCGGCCCGACGCTGGCCATGCAGTTCGGCTATATGCCCGGCACGCTGTGGCTGCTGGCCGGCGCCGTGTTCGGCGGCTGCGTGCAGGACATGGTGGTGCTGTTCTGCTCGACGCGGCGCGACGGCCGCACGCTGGGCCAGATGGCCCGCGACGAGCTGGGTCCGGTGGCCGGCTCGGCGGCGCTGCTCGGCACGCTGATGATCATGGTGCTGATCGTCGCCGTCCTGGGCCTCGTGGTGGTCAACGCCATGAAGCACAGCCCGTGGGGCACCTCGACCGTGTTCGCCACCATCCCGATCGCCATCCTGGTCGGCGTCTACATGCGCAACATCCGACCGGGCCGGGTGCTGGAGGGCTCGCTGATCGGCCTGGCGCTGCTGCTGCTGGCGACGGCGGGCGGCGGCTGGCTCGACCACAGCCCGCTGCGCGCCTACTTCGATTACGACGGCACGACGCTGGCGATGTTCGTCATCGGCTACGGCTTCGTCGCCGCCATCCTGCCGGTGTGGCTGCTGCTCGCCCCGCGCGACTACATCTCCACCTTCATCAAGATCGGCGCCATCATGCTGCTGGCGTTCGCGGTCGTCGTCCTCCAGCCGGAGATGAAGATGCCCGCGTTCACCCGCTTCATGGACGGCACCGGCCCGGTGGTCGCCGGCAGCCTGTTCCCGTTCCTGTTCATCACCATCGCCTGCGGCGCCATCTCCGGCTTCCACGCACTGATCTCCTCGGGCACCACGCCGAAGCTGATCGCCAACGAGCGCGACATCGTGCTGGTCGGCTACGGCTCCATGGTGATGGAGAGCTTCGTCGGCCTGATGGCGCTGATCGCCGCCGCGGTGCTCGACCCCGGCGTCTACTTCGCCATCAACGTGCCGGCCGGCATCGCCGGTACGGGCGTCGAGAAGGCGGTCGCCACCATCTCCGGCTGGGGCTTCCCGGTGACCGCGGAGACCATGAACGAGCTGGCCCGCGAGATGGGCGAGACCTCGCTGCTGGCCCGCACCGGCGGCGCGCCGTCGCTGGCGGTGGGCATGGCGACCATCTTCGCCGGCGCCTTCGGCAAGTCGATGCTGGCGCTGTGGTACCACTTCGCCATCATGTTCGAGGCGATGTTCATCCTGACCGCGGTGGACGCCGGCACCCGCGTCGGCCGCTTCATGCTGCAGGACCTGCTGGGCAACATCTGGAAGCCGTTCGCCAACACCCGGTCGTACCCGATGACGCTGTTCAGCTCGGGGCTGTTCGTGGCGGCGTGGGGGTATTTCCTCTACATCGGCGTCATCGACCCGCTGGGCGGCATCAACATCCTGTGGCCGCTGTTCGGCATCTCCAACCAGATGCTCGCCGCCATCGCCCTGGCGGTGGCGACGGTGATCTTCGTGAAGTCCGGCAAGGCGAAACACGCCTGGGTGACCGCGATGCCGACGGCGGTGATCGCCGTCATCACCACCTACGCCGCCTGGGAGAAGCTGTTCTCCGCCGACCCGCGCGTCGGTTTCCTGGCCGGCGCCGACGCGCTGGCCGCCAAGCTGGCCGCCGGCACGCTGACCGGCCCGGCGCTGACCTCCGCGCCGAAGCTGATCTTCAACCAGCGGCTCGACGCGGCGCTGACGGTGTTCTTCGTGGCGGTGCTGTGGGTGGTGATCATCGAGGCCGCCCGCCTGTCGCTGCGCCACCTCAACGGCCGGCCGGTGCCGCCGCTGAGCGAACACCCCTGGGAAGCGCACCCCGTCGGCGGCGACGATTGAGCGGAGGGCGAATCATGCTGCACGTCCTGCGTGCCGGCTGGGAGGGTTTGCGCCAGATCACCGGCGACGACGCGTTCGAGCGGTATCTGGAGCGGCACACCCGCCTGCACCCGGACGTGCCGCCGCTGAGCCGCGAGGAGTTCTACGCCAGCGAGCTGGACCGCAAGTGGAGCGGGGTGAACCGCTGCTGCTGAGCAAGCTGGCGGAGGGCAGACAAGGCAAAGGGGCGGGCGCCGCAAGCGCACCGCCCCTTTGAAATTAGGTGGTAGCGCATTGTAGAACCCCCGGCCCGTCCCGACCTCTGCGGCGTCTTTCGCCACAACGACGCCGATGCCCCTCCCCTCCTTTCTCCGCAAGACGGCCGCCCTGCTCGCCCTCGCCGTGCCGCTGGCCGTCGCCGGCCCCGCCGCCGCGGTCGAGCTGTTCGGCGAGACCTTCAAATCCGCCGAAGAGATCGCCGCCTTCAACCGCGGCGACGGCGTGCGCTACCTGGACCGGCAGGGGCGCTTCCTCGGCTCGGTCGGCGAGAACTACGGCGAGATCGTGCCCATCGAGAAGATGCCGCGCCACCTTCTCCAGGCGCTGATCGCCAAGGAGGACCGGCGCTTCTTCGAGCACGACGGGCTGGACTATTTCGGGCTGGCGCGGGCGCTGTCGGTGGCGGTGACCTCCGGACGCTTCAGCCAGGGCGGCAGCACGCTCACCCAGCAGACCATGAAGAACATCTTCTTCAAGGACTACGGCCGCTGGGAACGCAAGGCCTACGAGATCATCAGCGCCCAGGATTTCGAGGACAAGGTCGGCAAGCGCACCGTCCTCTACCTGTACCTCAACCGCGTCTATTTCGGTTTCGGCGCCTACGGCGTCGACGCGGCGGCCAAGCTGTACTTCGGCCATCCGGCGTCGAAGCTGACGCTGAAGGAATCGGCGGCGCTGATCGGCTCGCTGACCGCGCCGTCGCGCCTCAACCCCTTCGCCGACCGCGAGCGCAACGAGGAGAAGGCGGGCGTCGTGCTGGACGCCATGGCCGACGCCGGCTTCATCACCGCCAAGCAGGCGGCCGCGGCCAAGCGCCAGAAGCTGGAATTGGCCGAGACCAACAGGCTGGGCGCCCAGGTCGCCGGGCATTTCCGCGAGACTGCCAACGCCCGCTTCCGCCGCTTCCACGCCGCCCGCTTCGGCGGGAACGCCGATCCCGGGCCGACCTTCACCGTGCGCACCACGCTGGACCGCGACCTCCAGGCCGCCGCGGTGCGCAACCTGGAACGCGCCGCCCAGCGCAACGCCAAGCGCATGGGCGACGCCGAGTACGCGCTGGTGGCGCTGAACGACCGCGGCGAGGTGCTGGCGATGGTCGGCGGGCGCGACGCGGCGGCGCGGCGCGACCACTTCAACCGGGCGCTCCAGGCGCGCCGGCAGCCGGGCTCGGCGTTCAAGCTGTTCGTGTTCCTGGCGGCGCTGGAGCGCGGGCTGACGCCGGACAGCGTGGTCGACGGCTCGCCGCTGCCCTTCGCCGACGGCCGTTCGATCCGCAACTTCGACGACGCGTACCCGAAGCAGCTGACGCTGCGGCAGGCGCTGGCGCGCTCGGTCAACACCGCCTCGGCGCGGCTGACCGCCGGGCACGTGGACGAGGTGGTGGCGATGGCCCGCCGCCTCGGCGTCGAGACGCCGCTGGAGGCCAACCTCGGCTTGGCACTCGGCAACGCGGAGACGACGCTGCTCCAGCTCACCCAGGCCTACGCGATGGTCGGCAACGGCGGCACCAAGGTGGAGGCGCACGCCTTCCAGCGCATCCTCGACCCGCGCGGCCGTGAGGTCTACGCCTATCCCGGCGCGTCGGCGGAACGCGTGCTCGACGCCGGCACCGCCGCGACGATGAGGTCCATGCTGGGCGAGGTGATGGCCACCGGCACCGGGCGGGCGGCGTTCGTCAAGGGGGGCGCCGGAAAGACCGGCACCACCAACGACTACCGCGACGCGTGGTTCGTCGGTTTCGCGGGCGGCCTTACGGTGGGCGTGTGGGTCGGCAACGACGACAACGCGCCGATGAAGGGCGTCAGCGGCGGCTCCGTCCCCGCCGAGGTCTGGCGCGGGTTCATGCAGGACGCGGTTAAGCTGCGGAAAGGCTGACTCCTGGCCCCCTCCCCATCCCTCCCCCGCCTTGGGCGGTGGAGGGGGCAGAGCGGCGGAGTTCCCTCCACCTCGAAGAGGAGGAGGGTTAGGGAGGGGGCAATCGCCCGTCGCTACTTCGGCCGCCGCTCGGTCAGGAAGGACGAGGACACCCAGCCCACCGGGCGGCCGTTGCGGGCGATGCGCACCCAGCCCTCCTCCGGCGACTTGTCGGGCAGAACCTGCGCCGCCTCGCCTTCCTCCAGCGTGTCGAGCACCGTGCCCTTCCGGCTCGGCGTGGCGCGGATGTAGATGCCTTCCTTGGCGTAGACGGTGCGGGTGGCGGGCTTCCGGTCCGCCGGCTTGGCGGGTTCCGGCTTCGGCGCCTCGGCGACGGCCTTCGGCTTGGCCGCGGGCGGCGGCGGCGCGGTCACGGCGGGCGGGGCCGGAGCGGTGGCCGGGTCGGCAACGGCCGGCGGCTCGCCGGGAACCACGACCGGCGACAGCGGCGGCGCCACCACCGGCAGCGGTTGCAGCACCGCCACGCCGGCCGGCGCGCGGCCCTTCGGTTCGGCGTGCACCGGGGTCGCCTTGGGCAACACGGCGGTGGGCGGCGGGCGCGGCGTCAGCCGGTCGGCCGACACCTGCGCCGTCTGCGCCTGGACCAGCGCCGCCGTCGGCAGCGCCAGCAACGCCAGGGCGAGCAGAAGAGGAGCCCGGCGCATCGCGCGTCAGTCCAGCGTGACGCGCGCGACCAGCGTCGGCAGCGTCTGGCAGCGGTACAGGCCGTCGAGCGTGCGGTGCTCGGTCAGGCGCAGGGTCAGGCTGCAGCCGTAGGTGTTCACCGTCAGCTCGGTCTGCGCCAGCGTGCCGACCGCCACCGCGGGCGCGGCGATGGTGTAGCCGGGCGCCCCCATCTTGCCCTGGAAAGCGCCATTGACGGCGGTGAAGCCCTCCACCTCGATGGTCAGCGGGCCCAGGTTGCGCAGCACGGTGTCGCTGTTGGGGTCTTCCTTGGTGGCGTAGAGCAGCACCGGGATGGTCTTGCGCCGGGCGATCCAGTCCTTCAGCGCCAGGTTGGCCAGCACCGGGTCGCGGCTCTGCAGCGCCGCCTCCACCGCGAACTGGCGCAGCGCCGGGTCGTTGCCGCCCAGCACCGCCTCGTACACCGCGACGCGCGTCCCACGGTCGCCGGACAGCAGGCGGGTGCGCACCTCGCCGATCAGCGTGGCGCGCGCCTCCACGGCCTGGCGCTCGCCGGCGAGGCGTTCGGCCTCGGCCTCGGCCATTGCCCGCTGCTCGGCCAGCAGTTCCTCCTCGCGCTGGCGGCGGGTCTGCTCGTCGGCGAGGCGCTGCTTGGCCTCGGCGTCCAGCTTGGCGCGCACCGCCTTGGCCTCCTCGGACCCGACCACCACCAGCTTGCCCGGCAGCTCTTCGGCCGGCTTGCCCAGGCTGTCCAGCACCTCCGGGTTCTGCAGTTCCAGCTTCACGGCGAGGCTGCCGTCGCGCGCCTTGGCGGTGGTGGCGATGCCGGTCAGCACCTTCTCGGTCCCGGCCTCGGCCACCGGAAGGACGAAGGCGTAGGGGCCGTCGCGGCCGTCCACCACGTAGGTCGGCTTGGCGAGCTTGAGGCGCGCCGCGACGCGCAGCGGCCCGGTGGCCGATTCGGGCGGCTCCAGCATCACCGCGTCGACCCGCCAGGAGGGCGGCACCTGCCGCGCGACTTCGTGCCGCACGGTGTCGGCCAGCGGGGATGCCGCGGGGGTCGGCGCCGGCGCCGGATCGGCGGCCCGCAACGGCCCGGCCAGCGTCAGCCCGAGACCCAACGCCATCACCCAGGGCGCCGTCATCCGCCACGCCGCCGGTCGCGCCATCACCCACCTCGTTCCGTTGCCGCGCAAGGCTTTTTCGCCCGCATACCCATAACCAAAAGCGGTACCGCGAAGCGGTGCCGAAGGGAAGCGGCTTTTCGGCCGGCGCCGCTCCGGAACCGGCCCGTCTGCATACCCGGATATGTTGCGCGCGCTGCGGCACGTCGGATGCGCTCAAGACCGGGACATTATCGACGCGACCGACGGTCGAAAATGCCCGAAGGGCACACACGCCCACTTGCATTCCGATCATACAAATGGATGTATAGGGGTCGCGGGCAGGTTCCGCGCGGGTAACAGGAGAGGCTCAAGGCACGATGGCGGACACGGAGGGCTGGAAGGACAAGCCGGGCTTGGTCTGCCGCAACGTGACCGTCAGCGGCCGGCGGACGAGCCTGCGCATGGAGCCGCTGCTCTGGGACTCCCTGAAGGACATCTGCGATCGCGAGAACTGCACGCTCAACGAGCTGTGCACCATGATCGACCGGCGCCGCGGCGACGCGAACCTCACCGCCTCGATCCGCGTCTTCATCGTCAGCTATTTCCGCTCGGCGGTGCCCAAGCACCCGGCCGGCTTCGGGGAGGCGAGCGAGGTCAAGCCGTCGCCCCGCCTGCGCCGCGCCCTGCAGGACGCCATCCCGCTGGACGATTAGCCGACCCCCGAGTCGGCGGCGGCGCGGCCCGCATCACCCCGGCTTGCGGCTGAGGCGGGGTTCGCCGAACAGGTAGCCCTGGCCGAAATCGACGCCGAGGTCGAGCAGCTCGATCAGCTGGTTCTCGGTCTCGATCTTCTCGACGATGACGTCGATCTCGTGCTCCTTGCAGCGCTTCAGCAGGCCGGGCGCGCGGGCGCGGGCGTCGGGAGCCAGCAGGCGGGCGCAGTCCAGCTTCAGGTAGCGGAAGTCGTTGCGCGCCAGCGCGTCCACGTCCACCGCCGCGACGTCGCCGACCTGATCCATGGAGAAGCGGAAGCCGAGCCGCGCCAGCTGCGACAGGATCGCCTGGGTCACCGCCTGCCCGGCCCGCATGTCGTCCTGGCCCAGCTCGAACACCAGCTTCGGCACCAGCGTCTGGTTCTGCGCCATGAACTCCAGGAACTGCTTCATGAACTCCGCGTCGCCGATGGTGGCCGGCGAGATGTTGGAGAAGAAGCCGATCTGGTGCTGGCGCCGCTCGGTCTCGCGGATCAGCTGGATGCAGCGGACCAGCAGCAGGTTGTCGATGGTGGCGATCAGCCCCTCGCGCTCGGCGATGGCGAGGTAGCGGTCCGGCTTGATGGTGGCGCCGTCGCCGGCCCGCACGCGCGAGAACACCTCGTAGAAGCGGTGGCGGCGCTGCGGCAGGCTGACGATGGGCTGGAGGTAGATGTCGATGCGGTCGGCGCGCAGCGCGTCGCGCACGGTCTCCAGCACGCGGGCGTCGTCCAGCTCGTTGGAGGACGGCGGCACCGCCGCCACCTGGGGGGCCTGCGGCAGCACCGCGCCGCCGCTCTCCACCGCAGTCCGCGCCTTCGGCGCCCCGGCGGTGGCCGGCGGCACCGGGGGACGGGGCGGGGTGCGCTTCTCCTGCAGGCGGCCGACCAGCGACTGCAGCAGCTTCACCTCCTGCATCACGGTGTCGTAGCCGGCGACTCCGCCCAGCTGGCGCACCCGCTCCATGTCGGTGCGGATGGCGTCCATCTCGGCCTGCTGGCGGGTCAGCTCCTCGTTCAGCGTGCCCATCGCCTCGAGCATGAGGGTGAAGCGCTTGTTCTGCGTGCGCTCGCGGTCGAAACGGGTGATCACCTCGTGCACGAGGGCGCCGGCCAGCACCACCATGCCGCCGGCCATCCAGGCGACCAGCGGGTCCATCTCCGGCCGCAGGAACGGCAGCACCGCGCCCACCGACACGCCGGTGACGATGTAGGCGAGCGCGTAGACGATGTGGATCAGGAGCGTCATGGCGGCCGTGGCTCCGGCGGTGGACTCTGGACAGTCTGCCGTGCACCGAAAGCCCCCCTCGCGGGGGAGGGGTTGGGGAGAGGGGGGTAGCGACCGGCAGGTCGCAAAAAGCTCCTGGCCGGTTTCACCGGCGCCACCCTCTCCCCACCCCTCTCCCGTCGAGGGAGAGGGGCTTCAAGGCCATGCAGACCGCGTCGGCCCCAGAGTGGAACAGCAGGGTTACCGCTTCGTCAATTCCGTTCCCACCGCGTCCGCCACGCTGGCGAAGCCGTCCGCCTTCAGCCGCGCCGCGAGGTCGCGCTTGATCGACCGCACCAGCGCCGGGCCGCCGTAGACCAGCGCCGAGTAGAGCTGCACCAGCGACGCGCCGGCGCGGATCTTGGCGTAGGCGTCGTCGCCCGACGCGATGCCGCCGACACCGACGATCGGCAGCCTGCCGCCGGTCAGGCCGTACATCTCGCGCAGCACCTGGGTGGAGGGGCCGAACAGCGGCGTGCCGGACAGGCCGCCGGCCTCGCCCCTGAAGCGCTCCGGAATGGTGTCCGGCCGCGCGATGGTGGTGTTGGAGACGACGAGGCCGTCGATGCCCGAGTCCAGCGCCACCGCGGCGATGTCCGCCTTGTCCTCGTCGGTGAGGTCGGGGGCGATCTTCAGCAGCAGCGGCGGCGCCTTCGCGAGAGCGCACGCGGCGCGCGCGTCGAGCACGCGGCCCAGCAGCGTGCGCAGCGGCTCGCGCCCCTGCAGCGCGCGCAGGCCCGGCGTGTTCGGCGAGGAGACGTTGACCACGAGGTAGTCGGCGAACGGCGCCAGCCGGCGCACGCCCAGCACGTAGTCGTCGGCGGCCTCCGCCGTGTCCTTGTTCTTGCCGAGGTTGGCACCGGCGATGCCGGGGGCGCGGTTCGGGTTGCCGCGGCGGTCCTCGAAGCGGCGGGCGAACTGCTCCAGCCCGCCGTTGTTGAAGCCCATGCGGTTGATCACCGCGCCCTGCTCCGTCAGGCGGAACAGGCGCGGCTTCGGGTTGCCGGGCTGCGGGCGCGGCGTGACGCTGCCCGCCTCGACGAAGCCGAAGCCCATGCGCAGCATGGGGTCCACCACCTCGGCGTTCTTGTCGAAGCCGGCGGCGAGCCCGACGGGGTTGGCGAAGTCCAGGCCCCAGACGCGCGTCTTCAGGACGGGATCGTCCGGCTCGCGGTCGACCGGGCCGAAACCGGCGGCCAGCGACTTGACGGTCAGGGTGTGCGCCGTCTCCGGGTCGAAGGAGCGCAGGATGCGGCCGGCGATGGGAAAGAGGTCGATCACGATGCGGACTCGTCGAAGACGTGCGGCGGGAAGACGTGGCGGCCGTCGGCGCCCAGCGGCAGCGGGTCGGCGCGCAGCACCGCCGACACCGGCAGCTCGGCGTAGAGGTGCGGGAACAGCTGGCCGCCGCGCGACGGCTCCCACCACAGGTCCTCGCCCAGCGCCTCGCCGTCCACCGTCAGCAGCACCAGCCCGTCCTGGCCGGCGCGGTGCTTGGCGGCGCTCTCCACCACCTGGGCGGCGGTCGAGAAATGGATGAAGCCGTCCGCGGCGTCCTGCGAGGAGCCCGGATAGGAACCGGAGTCCGTCGCCTGCCGCCATTCCTCGGCCCGGCACATATGGTAGATGATTCGGTCGGTCATACGATTTCCCTCGGTCGGGGCGGCGCGGACCTTACCCGAAAGGCCTGTCCCCGGCCAGAGGCCCGCGGTGCGCTTTGCAAAATGCGACGCGCGCAACAAACGCGATGCAGCATTTTGCAGATATGTCGCGGCCGCCGCCGCAGCCCGCCGCCGGGACACCAGCGCCGTTTCAACCTTTTCCGGTGTTTTCCGGAATGGTTGCAGTCCGGCGGCGGTTGGCACCGCGCTTGCTATGTGTCCGGCACCTTTCTGGAGGACCGGACATGAACGCGATTTCGGGCATTGTGGTGAAGGACCGTGCGCTGGCCAGCGAGTCGCTGACCGGCCTGCTGGGCCATGCCGAGCCGACCACCGCCACCGTTCCGCTGAAGCCGTCCGCCGCCATGCTGGCCGCCGGCGCACGGGCCGGCGGCGTGTCGGTCGAAGCCGCCTGGAAGATCTACCTGGCGATGATCAAGGCCGCCGAGTAAGCATGGCCCCTGCGCCGCGGTCACTCCGTCGTGGCGTAGAAGAGATGCCGGCCGATCTCGGCGCTGGGCGTGTGCCCCGCCGCCCAGTCGGGATTCAGGCCGAGGGCATGGTAGTGGGTGGCGCCGCCGGTCGGGTCGGACAGCAGCCCGGCAACCGCGCGCCGCGCCACCCGCAGGCAGGCGGCGAACACCGGGTCGGCCGCCGTCACCGCCAGCAGCTTCGGCCGGTTCGGGTCGTCGGCGTTCCAACAGCTGAACTGACAGGGCTTGCGGCAGACCGCCACGACGCTGCCGCCCCACCAGAAGCCGCCGCGCCGTTCCGCCGCGCGCACGCGGTTGACGATGACGGCGGCGACCGCCTCGATGCCGCGCACCGGCTCGCCGCGCGCCTCGCCCCACAGGGTGCGGGCCAGGGTATCGACCGCCTCTTCGACGGTGCCGCCGGGGGTGGGCGGGGCCGGAGCCCTGGCGGCGTCGGCCACCGGGGTGAGGGTCGGGCGGCTCATCGCGCACCGCCGTCGGCGCAGACGCGCTCCAGCTTGTGTTCGATGCGCAGCAGATGGTCGGTGAGACGCTTCTCCACGTCCTTCAGCGTGCTCACCGAGACGTAGGTCTTGGCGACCTCCAGCTTGTAGGCGGCGAGGCTTTCGCGCACCTGGGCGCCCGTGGTCTCGGCGCGCAGGCGCAGCGCCTCCACCGCGTCCTGCGCCTCCTTGCGCAGCCGCACGATCAGCCAGAACAGGCCGCCCATGACCGGCAGCTCGACGGCCGTGATCCACCAGACCACGTCGAGGGTCTCATGCATGGTGCTCTCCGATGTCGGGGTACAGAAAGCCCTCCCTCTCCCCTCTGGGGAGAGGGTCGGGGTGAGGGGGTTTACGGGGGACAGGGAGCGGTCGCGGTGCAGGGCCCCCTCACCCTGCCCTCTCCCCGGAGGGGAGAGGGGATCAGACCGTGAAGTCATTCGGTGCCACGAGCGGGCCGGGGCGCCAGTCGGGTCGGCGGGCGGGCGGCGGGGCCGGGCCGACGCGCAGCGGTTCGGACAGGATGCAGCCGGCGACCGCGTCCAGCGCGTCGTCGTGGCCGCGCTGGCGGCCGGTGGGGCGCCACTCGCGCATCTCGCGCACGAACGGCGTGTCCCAGACGCCGGCGTGGGCGAAGATCCGGCCGGCGGCGAGACGGGCGTCGAACGCCTCGATGATGCGGCTGGCCTTCGAGCGCTTGGAGTGCTCCGTCCGCACCGCGGCGCCGATCCGCGACAGCTTCAGCTGCTTCTCCAACTCCGCCGGCAGGAAGGCGCCGAGCCCGTTGCCCTCCACCCGCACGCCGGGCAGGTGCAGGTCGCGCAGGAAGCCGGCGACCTGCCGGCACTGCTGCTCCGCCTCGGTCGCCGGGTCGTCGGGATCGACGCTGAGATAAAGCACACGGTGCAGGTAGAGATTGCCCTCGCCGTCCGAGAACACCGCGGCCACCACGCTGTCGTCGCCGCCCTTGCGGCCGTCCTCGTCGGGGCGCAGCAGCGCCGGGTCCCACCACGCGCTGGCCGAGACCAGCCGCACGCCGTTCAGCGTCAGCACCGTGTCGTTCTGCGCGGCGTGCAGCGTCAGCTCGCCCTCGTAGCGGCGCAGGTCGTCGGGGTTGAGCCGCGTCGCCGTCGCCGGCATCGGGCGCAGCATCATCTGGCTCTCGAACTTGGCGTGGCCGGAGCGCTTGCGGATGCGGGCGACGTGCTCCGGCGGGAAGCGCTCCGGCCAGGCGCTCGCACCGCGGCGGTCGAGCACCGGCAGGGTCAGGCGGCGGAAGCCCTCCAGGAAGGGCTGCGCCTCGCCGGCCTCGGCGCGCGGGTCGGTGGCGTAGATGGTGTAGTAGCTGTGCGGCGTGCCGACGTAGAGCTGCACGCCGTCCGGCACCATCAGGTAGTCGATCTCGCGCAGGGCCTCGCGCAGCTCCTCGCGCTTGGGCGCGGTGTCGGCGTTCTTCGGCACCTCGACGTCGTCGCAGATCACCACGTCGGCGCGGGTGCCCGTGATGTTGCCGTCGATGCCGGCAGCCAGCACCGAGGGGTCGCGCAGTTCCAGGTCGCGCGCCACGGTGAACTGGTCGGAGGCCCACTGGTCGCGTTCCTTCGGCTTCATGCCCTGGGTCATCGGGTGGCGCTCGATGATGCGCTTGACGTTGCGCACCATCTTCTTGGCCAGCCGCATGTCGGCGGCCAGCACCAGCAGCCGGCGGTTCGGGTCGGTGCGCAGCAGCCACGCGGCGAACAGGCCGACCAGGGTGGACTTGCCCGCTCCGCGGAACGCCATCAGCAGCAGGCGCCGGTCGCCGCCGCCGGCGCGCGCCGCCAGCCAGCGCACGATGACGCGGTGGTGGCGCGGCGTGTCCTGGCCTTGCAGGCCGTTCCAGGCATCGACGAAGTCGCGGAAGCTGCAAAGCCCCTCTCCCCTCGCGGGAGAGGGGTTTGGGGAGAGGGGGACAGGAACCTGGCCGGCTTCGCCGGCGCCACCCTCTCCCCAACCCCTCTCCCGTCGAGGGAGAGGGGCTTCATGCGGCGGCCCCGTCACGGGTTGCGCCCGATGATGTGCCACCCCGCGCCGTTCGACATCACGGTGACGGCGTGGCCGAAGCCGGCGAGCGGGATCGCCTCGTTGTCCGGGCCGCCGCCGCCCTGCTTGGTGACGGTCACCGCGTGGCCGGACTGGTCGGCCTTCTTGATGGTCACCGTGCGGCCCACCGCGTGCGCCGCGCTGGGCGCCGGCAGCCGCACCTCCACCGCGCCGCTCCAGGCGCTGACCAGATAGAGGCCGCGCGTCAGGTCGGGCTCGAACACTCCGGGGGCATCGGTGTAGGCGGCGTTGCCGGGCAGGCTGCTGCCGGCGACGATCCACCAGCCGGCACCATTCGACACCAGGGTGACGAAGTCGTAGCGGCTGCCCAGCACCACGCTGCGCCCGTCCGGCCCGGCGCCGCCGGCCTCGGTGATGGTCACCGGATTGGCCGAGGCGTCGGTCTTCTTGATGGTCACCGCGTGGCCGTTGGCGGCACCCGCGCCGGGAAGCCGCGCCTCCACCGCCCCGCCGTAGGCGCTCACCAGATAGACCGAGCTGGCCAAGTCCAGCTCCATCAGCCCGCCGGCCTCGGGCTCGACGTACTCGGTGTCGTAGCGCAGCGCCTCGACCACCAGCTGGCTGACGCGGGTGGTCGCCAGGCGGTTCTTCTCCGGATAGCCGGCGTTGTGCGCGGTGTAGCGCCCGCCGGAGAAATCCTGGATCGCCGGCCCGGCGCTGGCCGAGAACAGGTTGACGATGCCGGTCTCCACCGAGCCGGCCTCCAGCACCACGTTGGGCACGCCGCCCAGCGTCTCGCAGTACAGGTTGACGATCAGGTTCTTGTCGGTGTCCGCCCCCACCCGGAAGCAGGAGTGCGCCATGGTCGACAGGTTGGCCTCGCAATCGACGAAGGCGTTGTTGTACTTGCCGTGCTCGACGTAGAAGCCGCTGCCGGAGATCGGCGCGGAGAGCGAATACACGCGCACGCAGTGGAAGCGGTTGGCGTTCGGCGAGTCCCCCGCCCCGCTCTTCGTCAGCCAGACGCCGTGGACGGCCGGCCGGGCGACCAGCACCCGGGCGATGTTGTTCCAGTAGGTCGGCCGGTCCGGCGAGGCGTAGCCGTCGAGGACCAGTCCGCAGACGGACTCCCACACCGTGAGGTCACTGAGCACGTTCTGCACGCATGGCCCGTCGCGGCCGAACAGCCGCACGCCGGCCAGCCCCTTCTCCAGGCGCAGGTCGCGCAGCGTGGCGTAGCCGTCCGGCAGGTGCACGAGGTCGAAGCCGTTGCTTGCCGCCCGCAGGATCGAGGACTGGCCGGCGCCGGACAGCGTCTTGCCGTACGGCACGGTGATGGTGTTGGTGACGCGGTAGACGCCCGGCGGCAGGAATACCGCCTGGGCGGAGGTCAGCGCCGCCTGGATGGCGATGGTGTCGTCCACCGTACCGTCGCCGACCGCGCCGAAGTCCTTGGCCGAGACGGCGTCGCCCAGCTTCTCGCGGATCGGCCGGGGCGTGGCGCCCGGACCGGAGGGGACGTAGGTGGACAGCGCCTCCTCGTCCACCGGCAGGCGGATGGTGGGGTTGCCGGTGCTGTCGAACGCCAGCAGCTTGCCGGCGCGGGTGGCCCGGCCGGGCAGCACCGGGCTGGCCGGCAGGTCGGTGTCGGCGTAGCGCAGCATCAGCTCCTGGTCGCCGGCGACCTGCTGCAGGCCGGCGGTCAGCACGTCGAACTCCTTGTTGAGCGTGCTGGCGGGCAGCGGGCCGCTTTCCAGGAAGTCGCTGGTGCGCTCGATCGGCACGCGGCGGCGCAACGTGACGGACGTGCCGGCGGCCGGCGGCGCGGCGAAGGCCACCGTGCCGCCGGCGCTGGCGCCGACCCCGCCCACCGTGTAGCCGGTGGACTGCAACGCGGCGCCGAGGAACACCTGGAGGTCGTCGGCGGCGAAGATCGGGAACGGAAAGGCGAAGGCCGCCACCGCGCCGTCGGCGACGTACTGCACGCGCGGCGTGCCGCGCGGGATCTGGATGGGCATGAAAGTCTCCGTTGGCCCCCTCCCCATCCCTCCCCCGCTTGCGCGGGAGAGGGGGCTGCCGACGACGCGGCGGAGTTCCCTCACCCGCGCAGCGGGGGAGGGTTAGGGAGGGGGCAAATAGGCCGCCGTCAGAAGAACTTGCTCATGAAGTCCAGCCGCTGCTTCTGCGCCAGCTGTGCCTGTTCGAGCAGGTTGCGGCGCCGGGCGTTGTCCAGCTCCTGCTGGATCGCCTGCCGCTTCAGCCGGTCGGCCTGGGTGGCGGCACCGCTCTCCGCCTCGGTGTCGCCGACGAGGCCGAGCAGGATCGCCTCGCCCGAGCCGTCGGCGGCGCTCACCCCCTGGCCGCCGAGGTCGGCGCGGGTGCGGCCCATGGCGCGGCGCAGCGCGTCGCGGCGGCGGCGCTCGTCCTCGGCCGACTGCTGGGCGATGGCGGCGACGCGGGTGCGCGCGTCGGCGTCGGCCGCCTGCAGCTCGGCGTCCCGGCGGGCGCGCAGCTGGCCGGCCTCGAGGTTCTGCGACTGCGTGAGCCACGCCATGCCGCTGCGCCGCTGCTCGGCCTGGGCCTGCCGCTCGCGTTCCTGGTCCTCGCGGCGCAGCTGGTCCTCGCGCTGCCATTGCAGCTGCCGCTCGCGCTCGGCCTGCTGCTGCGCCTCCAGGCGGGCCTGCCGCTCCTCGGCATAGCGGCGTTCCTGCAGCTGCTCCTGGTAGACGCGGTCGGCGGCGTCGCTCTGCGCCTTGTACTGGTACTCCGCCGCGTTGGTCTGCGTGCGGTACTGCTGCTGCTGGTAGTTGGTCAGCGCGGACGTGGCCACGGGCACGGCGGCGCTGACGACGGAGCTGAGTGCGCCCATCAGTCGTTCACCTTCAAGGACATGGTGACGGAGAGCAGGGTGCAGGGAAGCGGCGCGTCCTGCTCGATCCGCCACAGGGGTTTGTCGTTGTCGCGCCGCCAGCCCAGCGCGCGCAGCCGGCGGTCGCCGGAGACGCGCGGCGGCGGCGCCCCGGCCGCCGGCTGCGGGCCGAGACGGTGCAGCGGCATGTCGAAGAGGCCGCGGCCGAGATCGACGCGCAGCGCCGCGGTGTCCTCCAGCTTGAAGCCGACCTCGACCAGCCGGACGAAATCGCCGTCCGCCACCTGCCCCAGCAGGTTGGCGGGCAGCGGCTCGACCACGTGGGTGTAGGTCAGCCCGGCCTCGACCTCCTTCGCCGGCGCGTCCAGCGTGATGCGGCCGGTGACCACCGGGGCCTCGCCGCGCACCACCCCGTCGGCCAGCACGGCGAGCCGCCGCCCCTCAAGGTGGCCGAGACCGGACCACGTGGACACCGCCGTGCCGCTGCCGCCGACCAGCGCGGAGTCGGTGTTGAGCGTGTCGTCGAAGCGCTCGACGGTCCAGGTGCCGGCGCGGTCCACCAGCGCATAGACGTCGTCGCCGACCACCGCGACGGAGCGCACGGCCCCGTCCGTGGTCAGCCGGGTCCAGGCGGTCACCTGCTCGGCCCGGTAGACGGTCAGCGCGCCGATGGAGCCGTCCTCCATCACCACGAACAGCAGCCGCCGGCGCTTGTCGAAATCCTGGTCGCGCGGGCTCTGCACGATGTGCCGGGCGAGCAGCGCCAGGTCGTTGGCCTGGTACGCCGCCTCGGTGTCCGTATACAGGAACTCGCGGATCTCCTTGCCGTTGCGCGAGACGAACAGTGTGGCGCCGTCCACGTCGCGCGGCATGATGGTGCGGTCGATGGGCGAGCCGATGCGCGTCTGCCGGTTCAGCTGGATGCTGCGCGGCGTCAGCGGGTCGCCGGTCACCATGTACTCCGCGCCCGAGGTGAAGAGCTGCAGGTGGCGGCCGGAGAACACCGCGCGGATGGCGTTCACCTGATCGGACAGCAGCCCGAACTCGATGGCCTCGTCGTCCTGGCCGGTGCCGAGGTCGAAGTTCCACAGGTCGGCGGAGCGCGACAGCCACAGCCGGTTCGGCAGGTCGCGCGACCCGCCGATGACCAGCCGGTCCTGGTGGAACGCCGCGCTGACCGGCCAGCCGCGGCGCGGGCTGAACGCCTGCTCGTCCCAGTTCACCGTGGCGGTGGTGTTGGGCAGCTCCTCCTTCACCGTCGCCTGCGCCGAGGTGGCGGAGGCCACGCCGGTGACCACCAGCTGCTTGCCCTTGATGCGGATGCGCGTGCCCTCGTGCAGCGGGTCGAACACCGGGGCGGACGCGGTGACGGTGATGGCGCCGCTGGTGCCGCCGGGGGTCAGCGTCACCTCGCTGTCGGCGAAGCGGTAGAACGGCAGGCGGATCGCCTCGTCCTCCGCCACGTAGGCCCAGTCCGACAGCGTCCACGCATCCGCGCCGGTGCGCGTCAGCTTGCGCGGCGGCACGTCGGGATGGCAGACCAGAAGCGTGTCGGCGCTCTGCGTCCAGGTGATCTGCCTCAGCTGCGCCTCGGTCCAAGGCGCGTCCACCGTGGCGACGCGGGCATCATTGCGGTAGACGTCGATCCTCCCGGCGGAGAAGGCCAGCAGGTAGGTCTGCTCGGTGTTGAACTCGAACGCCACCAGCCGGCCGGCGCCGCGCGCGATGTCCACGAACGCGAGGCCGGAGCGCCGGGTGATGCCGCCGGTCGGGTGGATGAAGACGTTGCGCAGCGTCAGCGCCCCGTTGTCGTAGGCGCGCAGGTCCCTGCGGCCGAGCAGGCGGCGCGAGATCTCGCCCGCCGTGAAGTTGGTCTTCGCCTGTCGGACCCGGCTCATGCCCCGCGCGCCTCGATCAGGGAGAAGTCCTCGAAGCCCGGCTGGACGTCCTGCTGCGCGTCGATCAGCCGGGCACGGCGGAACTCCGCCTCGGCCAGCTGGTGCAGGCCGTCGGCGCGCGACGAGTTCTCGGTCAGCGGGATGCAGAACTCGGCCGCCAGCCGCGCGATCAGCGCCTGGTCGAAGAAGGCCGGGAAGTCCTCCTCGGCCGGACGGTACACGTAGGTCAGCACGACCGACGACGAGCCGGCGTGCAGCGCCCGGCCGGCGATGCGGTAGTCCAGCCCGCGCCCCCGGCTGGCGGCACCCGCCGACAGCGCGCGCAGGAAGTCCGCCGGCAACTGGAAGGCGTGGGCGTAGTCGGCCACCGGCTCGGTGGCGAGGCGGGGCAGCACGGCCTGCGCGGTGGCGAAGCTCCAGGCGCGGGCCGAGAGCAGCGCGTCGCGGGTCGGCGCGTAGAGGGCGGCGGCCACTTCCGCCTCGGCGGTGCCCTCGTCAAAGGATGTCAGCGGCGTGGCGCCGATCTTCAGCAGCGCCCGGCTGCACAGCCCGATCGCGGTGAGTGCCATGGGATGTGTCCTCGTGGTGCCGTTGAATCCCTCTCCCCCCTGGGGAGAGGGTGGCCCGACAGGGCCGGGTGAGGGGGTTTGCGGGGAACCAGAAACGGTCGCCGTGCAGGCCCCCCTCACCCCGCCCCTCTCCCCAGGGGGAGAGGGAGCATCGTCAGTCGCTGTTCGTCGTCCCGAAGGCGGTCAGGTTCGTCGCATCGACGGTGCCGCCGGCGTTGCTGGCGATCACCAGCACGCCCGCCCCGCCGCCGGCGTTGGCGAGCACCATGTCGCCGACGCGCAGCATGTCGGAGGCGCCGTTGAAGTAGCCGCTGCCGTCCACCGCCGTCGCGGCGTCGGGCGTGGTGTAGTGCCAGAGCGTGAAGCCGTTGGCGTAGGCGAGGACGCTCAGGTCCTTGGAAACGAAGGCCATGGGGAATCTCCTGGGAAAGGGTCGGGGCATCGGGGCGCCCCCGCCGCGGGACCAGGAGGATGGTCCGCATGCGGTCGGGAGCGCCCGCCGTCGGTCAGCCTGCGAAACGCCCCTATTCGAGGCAGCGCAGGGTGACGACTCCGCCCTGGTCGATCAGGCAGGCGCCCTGGCTCATCATGTTGTTGACGAAGTGCGCGGCGCGGTCGCCGTGCCACGTGATGTCGGTCTTCACGTCGGCCCCGGCGCCGTGGCCGACCGCGGTCTTGTGGTACCAGTGGCGGGCACAAATGGCAGAAAGATCAGTTACTTATCTTGGCTGTTTGCAGAACAATTTGCAGAACGCCCCGAGGCGCTCAGCGTTTTGTTCCCATGGCGTTCAAACAGAATGCCCCTGCCCGGCGGATGCCGGACAAAGGCCTACGATGGTAGCAGCGGAGAACTGATCCACGGACGGCCCGCGGACAACATGACAGTTGCGCTCATAACTGCCACCAGTTTACTAAAACAGCCTCAATCAACCCACAACATACTAGAGTATGCGATGTTACACTTTGGCTGCACGCTATGCGGAAAATGCTGCACCCTTAACGGGTCCGACGATCTGTTCCTAACGATCGACGAATTTGACAAGTATGCAAATGATTTTCTCTTGCAGGGGATAGTAACAATAAGCAATCCACCTGCATCAGAAGCTAAACTTGTAGCGCAGAATAATGGAATAGCCGATCCGATAGTAATTGCGGACATTGAACGTACGCTTGCATCACAATGCGATGTTCTACATTTTGACGGACCTCCGTTCAGCCTGTCCTTGACTGCGCATGTAGCCATGCTCCCTAAAGTAGGCGGAGCTTGCTGGGCTCTCGTAGACAACAAGTGCTCGATCTATCAAAGCAGGCCATACTCTTGCCAAACTTACCCATTCCCGATCAACGCACCACTTAGCGCAGCCGAAGAACTTATCAATGAAGTCATGCGCGGGGATGTGGATTGCGATACATCAGATTCAGCACCACCGCTGATCGATAACGGCATGATACTGTCAGCCGCCCACCAAAACGCAATGCAACACTCTGGAAAAGCAAACCAGCTCAGGAAGCGGCTTTCTGCGGCAATAAAATGGCACCCTTCTATTATGCCACAAATGCAGCAGATGATTAAGAATGCCGTACAGAACGGCAAAGGCACCAGCCGCATGAACGTTATGCCTTTTCTTGCCGCCGCAGAGGCTTTTGGCTACATAAGCAAAGCACGAGCCAAGGACATCATTGAGCGTCAGCGCGATATAGCCATCGCTCGGATAGATGATGCAAAAAGTAAAAAGCTTTCTACCGAAAAAACTAATACTATGCTGCTTGGCCATTTTGTAAGAGACTATGCTGACCTGCTAAGAGATTGGGATAGCGCGCCACTAAGTATTTTCAACTTCGCCCGCGCCGTCTAACGCAAACATGGTGCGTCGATTGCGACGGCGCACCACCCTTTTGATATCAGCAGCAACCGAGCACAACTACACAGCCTATCCCGGAAACGAAAAGCCCCGCCCGGCGGACCCGGACGGGGCTTACCTGCACCCGTCAAACAGGGGATTATGATGCCAGTGTTGTCTGGCCGACTTCAACGACTTAGCCACACCAACATTGTAAAACGCACCACCACAGATCAATGACTTAGGGACGCATCGTAAAATGCGGTCAACTGGACCGCCGCCTACGTCCACTCAGATCTGAGCGCAGCCAGTGCCAAGTTAGACACCATGTCGGCCTCAGGGCGACACTGACGGAACGGTTGTGGCGCTACGTCACAAGCAGCCACCGGCGACATACACGGGTATTCAGCTATCGAGATTCGACTCAGCTGATAAACTCAACTACCATTAATGGCGACATCGCCAAGAATGAGACCAACATGATCTCCTCCAAGCAATATGTGCCAGTTTTGCGTTGGAAGCAGTCGGAGCAGGATGCGCTCCGGACCATGTTCCCGAGCGATACTCCGAGAATGGCGCCGCTCATCATCATCCAGAGGCCGGCACCCAAGGCTGGCGCCAAGTCCGCCATCGGCACTGTTCAAGCGTGTCTGGACCGGGACGCCACGGCAGCTACCATCGCTTGGAGCGGACGGCCACTCGTAGTTGACGCCACCATCCTGGATGGCCACGCGCCAGTTGGCGTGCAATCTGCCGCAAGCTATTTGTTCTCCCGCTTTGCATCGCTGCACCCGGATTACACTCCGCTTTCGGAGTTGAGCAAATCAGCCAACTTCCAAAGCGATGTTCGAGTTGCAGCGGTTGGGCGCGGGGCGGCCATCCGTCTACGTGATACTGACCTCGCTAACCCAAATCTCGGGGCAAGCCTCACCACCCTTTTGGCGGCGCTCGGGCTGGCCGCGGGCCAGATCGACCTGATCGTTGATCTGGCATTTCTCCCTCTGGTGCCCCCGCCACGAATAGCAAATCTCGGCGCATTGCTCGCTGGTATTCCGTACCTGTCGGATTGGAGGAGCTTCGTCCTTACAAGCGGCGTCTTCCCTGCTAACCTCACGGGCTTCGGCGTCGGGAATCACTTCCTTGCCCGCGACGATTGGGCGTTGTGGCACGGCCTACTATCAACCCCACTCCCCCGCTATCCGACCTTCGGTGACTATACGACACAGCATCCGCTACCGGTCTCATTGCCCATAGGCGCAGTTCCAAGCGCAAGCGTGCGATATGCGTTGCCAGACCGATGGCTGATCATGAGAGGCAACAGCGTCGCTATGGCGCGTGGCGGCGGTTACGGTCAATACATCGCCCACGCACATAACCTTGTCGCATCGCCCCACTTCATGGGCGCGGCATACAGTGCCGGTGACGCCTATATCGAAGGCAGAACCCATCCAGGTGCAAAGAGCGGAAGCGCCCAGACTTGGCTGACGGCCGGAGTTAATCACCACATGACACTAACGGTTCGGCAACTCGCCAGTTTGCCCGGTTTTTGAGACGGCAGCGGACCAAGTGACGGAGGTCCGGTAAGGACATTCCACTCACAAGCCGCTCGTAAACGGCACGCCGGGGCTTGCTGCGGACACCACGCGCAAGCCCTCTTGCCTCCAGTTCCTCCAACGCTTCCTCACGCCAGAGCAGCATCGCTATGGTGAGCGCGTCAGGGCTTGGGTTTACTTCCTCCGACCGCTCCGGCGAAAGAACGACAGAACCGCCCCGCAACTCGGCCACTCTAATTCCCCACCACGGCGGGATTATCTCTTGGGCATGAGAAAGGTGGCGCGCCCCCACCACAAGCGTCACCTTATCGAGCACTAAACTGTAAAGCTCGATCTGCTTTGGGAGTCGCTCAAGCGTATCTCGTTCACTTTTTATCTCATATCCGTGGATTTCGCCGTTTATGACAGCAATATCAACACGAGAAGTGCCGTGCTCCAGAGCCAGCTCTTCGACAACCCGCGTATCGTGATCGGCAGCGTGCGCGGCATCAATTTCCGCCCGCAGCACCCTTCGCACATCAGCATCGCGCATGACGAACCTCCCTAGTGGCCACTGGTTACCCTCTTCCAGCGGCCATTCACAATTGCAAATCACGCAAGCAAACATCGCGCCAGGATTAAGCCGGATGCATAACAAGCCGCCGCCCTGCCTGTTTGGCAAAGCGGCGGCAGAGGCCTACCAGGGCGTTAGCTGCCACTCAGCAGCAGCGGCGCGAGCTGCTGCACGACGGCCCACAGCGCGTCGCTGTCGGTGAGATAAGCTGCGACGGCCGTCACTGCGAGAGCGGCACCGACGATGATCTTGCTCCGGCTGGCGAAGCGGCCGGAGCCGGGAAGGCTCTTCAGGTCCATGGTGTGTTGCCCCTCCTTCGGGCACGAAAAAGCCCGCGGGCGGGATGCTGGCGGGCGGTCAGGTGCAGGGTTGTTGCCGCCGCGCGGTCAGGCGGAACGCGGGGGCGGCAGCTCCAGGCGGAAGAAGCGATGCACGCCCACCTCGGCGCAGGCGACCTTGCCCTTCGACCAAGCCGGGGCTACACCGCGCGTGTGGTAGTGGTCGGCACCAGTGGTCACATCGTGGAGCCGGCCGGCGTGCAGATCGTCGGTGATCTCCAGCGCCAGACGGAACGACCGGTCGGCGTCGGTGACGGCCAGCAGCTTCGCCCGGTTCGGGTCGCTCTCCAGCCAGCACGAGAACTGCGCCGGCTTGAGGCACACGCCAGCCGCGCTGTTACCCCACCAACGGGGGTTGCGCGCCCGGTTCTGGATGACGGAGGCGACAGCCACCATGCCGGCGATCCCCTCGCCTCTCGCCTCACCCCACAGGGTGCGGGCGACGACTTCACGAGGGGGCATGGTGGACGGGTCGCGCGGCAGGGCTACCGAGCTGGATTGCACGGTCATATCGGATACTCCCAGACTGTTGAGAATCAGTTCTTCGACGGCGGCACACGCAGCATGCCGGCCGGAGCGGCGCACAGGGCCGCTTCGAGCAGCAAGGCCAGCAGCAGCAGCGCCGCCGCAGTGTTGCCGCCACAATCAGCGAGGGCCTTGTCTCGCCGTGCTTCGGCGGCAGGCATCAGGTCGCGAGCCATGGCTATTCTGCCGGATGATGGTTTCGAGCAGAGGCGAAGGACGCCAGCAGCGTCGCCTGAAGATGGTCGACTCGACCGTGGACAGCCCGCAGGCCGTTGTCGAGCCGCTTGCCCAGCTCGCGCAGCTCATCGCGGATTTCGGTCAGCTCGCGCGACGCGGCGCTGCCGTCGCAGGGGCCGTCCGGCGGGTCACGGGGCGGTGGACGGCGGCGCAGCAGAGCCACGCCCAGCACACCGGCCAGCACGGCCAGCAGGATGATCACCAGCACCACGAGGGCGTACAGTTCGCCGCTGGCAGCCCGCCCCGCCACCTCGGCGGTGGAACGGGCCGCAACCTCAGCGACGGGCGAAAGATCAGGCGTTGAAGCGGTCATAACGGCCCATTCCCCTTCGTTCGAGCATGAAAAAGGCCGCCTTGGGCGGCCCGGTCGGTCTGGATTGTTGTCGCGGTCAGTAGATGATGATGCGAGCGGCGGTGGCGTCGTCGGCGTTGGCCGATGCCCCGACCCCATAGCCGGACAAATTGCCGTCAGAGGCGAGGCCGGGATTGCGTCCGCTGCCGCCGAAAATCAGCGACGCGGTGCAGGAGGAATGTACGCCGGAACTGCCGCCCGCACCGCCGCCTGGGGAGGTGGCGGAACGGTTCGCGACGCCGGGGCCGCCGCCGCCGCCGTACAGGCCACCGCCACCGCCACCGCCGCCGCGGGGGTCCGGGCCGGAGCCGGAGCCACCGGTTCCGCCCTTCAAGGACGAGCCATTGGTGCCGTTGAACGTAGAGCCGTCCGGTGAGGTGCCGCCTGTGCCGCCGCTGGTCGGCGTACCTCCGGTGGCGGCCGTGGCGCCGCCAAAACCGCCGCTGGTGAGGGTACCATTCGAGCCGGTGAGCCCGCCTGGGCCACCGTGACCTATATAGTGGTCGCCGCCACCGCCCGCTCCAGCCACGGCCAGCGGCGTGCCGCCGCGGAAGATGCCAGCTAGGCCGCCGCCACTGCCGCCGATGTTACCACCAGCCGTGCCGCACGGTCCGCCACCGCCGAAGACAGGGGCGGTTGCCACACCGGCGTTTACCCACCGACCGCGGCCACCAACACGAACAGTCAGTACCTCGCCCGGCGTTACAGGAATCACCGCGTACACGGTCGCCGCGCCGCCACCGACCGCGCCACCTCCAGCCCCACCGGTGCCACCGCCAGCGGCGCGTTCCTTCGTGCGGACATGGGTGACGCCCGCCGGCACCGTATAGGATTGATCCGCGCCGGTGTAGTCGAACAACGTCCCGCTGGCTGGGAACACGTAACCGGCAACAGACCATCCGGTTTCTGGGGTCTCATACCATGTGTTCGCGGCGACCGCGCCGATGTACCACGGGAGGACCGTGGTCCACGACACACCGTCATAACTTCGCTGCACCAGCATAATCACAGGGGTTGCCGCCGACCCAGAGGGTGACGACCGGAACCGAATGCGGTTGATGCTTTTCGGGGTTGCGAAATGATAGCCGATGTACGCGACGCCCTTTACGCCGGCCCCGGACTGAGATGACCCCCAAAAGGTGCCGGTGTCGTCGTCAAAGGCACGGCTCGCCGACCATGAGCCGGCGTCCCCGCCAGAGATGGCGGCCCCCCCGACACACTCATCCGCCACCCCTCCACTGACGAACATTTCGATCTCAGTGGCGCAGAACGCGATCGTGTCGGTGACCGCCTCATCCGCAATGATGCGCCAATAGGGGGCGGAATTGGGGTCCGCGCCCGACGCCATCAGCATGCCCTCAAACAGCAGGTCGCAGACGGACGGCGGGCGGTACTCGCCGGGGAGGACACCGGGCCTGCGGCGGAAGAAATCAGCCATGCCGTCAACCCTCCCAGGCGATGGGGAACAGTGCTGCGACAGCCGCGACGTTGCCCGCCGCGGCCACGGCCACCAACGCGCCGCGACGGCGCCCCTCAATCCCGGCGTTGATCGCCGTCCATGCGGTTTCGGTGGCGGCCACCAGCGTGGCAATGCTCGCTACCGTGGCATCGGGCGTATGCTCGGCCTCGGCCGCCAAGTAGGGGAATGGCCCGGCGCCGCCAGCCAGGAAAGCCCGCGCCTCGGCCGCCTTCTGCACGTAGGTGCCCTCTTGACCGACAGCCTGCGTGATGTAGCGGGCGCGCTTCTGCCCGGCCTCCGCGTTGATCCTCGCCACCGCCTCGGCCTGCACCTGGGCGAGCGGCCGATCCTCGACCGCATAGGTGGCGGTGACCGCCTCCGGCCCGACGACGAATGACGCCTCTCCCCGCACGCGGTACGCCGGATCAAAGGCTTCGCACACCACCGTGCACGGCAGAAGCGCCGCAGGGAGTTCCGGCAGCACCGGCGGATCGTCGCCGAAATCCTCCGGCAACGGCGAACGCCACACCGCCGGCTCCGCCCCCAGCGTCACCGACCACCCCGCCAGCCCAAGCCGGTGCTCAAGGCTCGCACGGTCCCAAGCGGTCGGGCCGTAGAGCACGGCGCCGCCGCTGACAATCACCCACTCGCTCATCTCAGATCACCTTGCCGTAGACGGTGGAGCCGTTGCGCCAGAGCTGCACGAAGTCAGTCCCGCTGCTTTGCAGTGTGCGGTTCGGGCTCGACTGCGTGGCGCCGGTGGAGGTCACAAAGGCGATGGTCGGCCACGTGATCGTTGACGACGCGCCGTTGACGATTTCCAGCAGCAGGCACGCGCCATCCGTAGCGGGCCAATTGGACAGCGCTACGGTGAGCGCGCCACCGACTTGGAGGCGCTGCCAGTTGCCGGCCGACACGTCAAAGGTGACGGTGCCGCTCGGCACCGTGCCCTTATCGACGCGCTTGTATCGGGTGTCCTGCATCAAGGCGGATTGGATGATGTTCCCGGCCATGTTGAGCAAGCCGGTCATGGCACCGCCGGCCAGCTTGAGGAATGTCGCCACAGCCGAGGCCGGGGTAACCGCCTTGGTGGTCAGAGCGCCAGCCGCCGTCTCAGCATTGCTGGCAGCGATCATCAGGCCGTCAGCACCGGGCACACCTTGGATACCCTGCGGTCCCTGGTCACCGGTGTCACCTTTGACGCCCTGAATGCCTTGGATGCCTTGGATACCCTGTATGCCTTGATCGCCCTTATCGCCCGTGCGAAATCCACCCACGGCCAGGGCGTTACCGGACGCGAAGCTGCCGGCGCCGGACACGTACATCACAGTCAGCTTGTAGTAGCCGATGGCTGCGACGGCGGCGGTCACCTGAAACGTGTGCCGGGTGCTGGGCGTGCCCTGGAGGGCCACCCGGATCAGCGCCTTCACCGTGCTGTC